>NZ_FRCW01000001.1:300000-472105 GCF_900143055.1 Fibrobacter sp. UWR3
AGCATCTCTCGGCTGCTATATGCCTTCGAAACATCGGTCCGCATGCGGTCAAATGGGACAGTAACGCTTCTTCTTGACGACACGGATGTGATGAACGATGACGAGGGAAATACTTTTTTTCTTACAATGGGGTTTGTTCAGGACCCGTTCGGATGGGAAGACGAGAGGGATGGTTCCCTTGATACAGAGGTCATGATAACGTTATACCGATGGCATACGATTGACTCTAAAGTTGACCTATACCACCCCGGTACGAAGGAGCCCTTCACAACATTTCCGTTGAAAATGGATACGTTTGGTGACGACCTTGCAAACGCAGTTCCTGGACTTTTCCCAGATGCTCCCGACTTCCATAATCAAAAACCTTCGTGAGCGCTTGTGATTTGTATGAGACTTTTCCTGCCATTCATCCTTGCTGTCTCGCTGCTTTCGGGCTGCGGGCTCAGCGACGACACACGCGATCAACTTGAAAAAGCCATCGGTAAGGCGGCAGGAGAAGCCTGGGATTCGACCAAAACGATGACGGCAAGGTTGACTGATGAAATTTCAACAAAAATCGAGGAACATGGCGGGGCACAAGGCATATACGACGAAATTACCCGATTCGTAGACGGGCTATTCGAAGATTCGAATGACGGAAGCAATTGCAAAAAGAAGTCTGCCCAAAAGTCAAAACCAAAACAGACAACGCCCATGACTCTTGTCAGGCGAACCCCTGAACAGCAGAACTACCACGAGGAGGTTCTGAGCCTCACCACCTTAAAAACGGCTTCCGTAATCATCGACTGTCTGCGGCCCGAACTGGACACCGCCATAAATATCGTGGCCTCGGTCTATCACGAGGTGTTCAAGGACGACAATTATCGCCCGGTAATCACCAGCGGGAACGATTCCGACAAGCATGGCGAACGGTCTGCCCATTACGCCTGTGCCGCCGTGGATATCCGCATCAAGGATGTCGAAAATTTGGGAACCCGTAAGGTTGTTGCTCAGAAGATTCGCGATGAACTGGGCTCCCGGTACACTGTTCTGCACGAAGATGTTGGCAAGGCAAACGAGCACCTGCATGTGCAGCTACGCAGCGGAACGTACGACCGGAATATCGTGTGGAGATAATTTGTTTGTAAAACCGCGGAAATAACCGATGGTTACGATTTCGATGCCGAGATTAGCGAGAAATGCTCGAAATTCGAGAACATCATGTGCCAGTGGGACAGACGATTAAAGCGAAGGCCCTGTTTACTTTTGCACACTTGAACTTTTCGCACAGGGCAAGTCAAAGTCACAAATCTAGACGGAAATGGTTTCCGGCAACTGGTAGCGGCGTTTTTCCCGTTCCTTCTTGGGCAACGCCTTGAATTCAGCAGATTCTTCCATCTCCTTCCGCCCCTTGATTACCAAAAAGGCCTTGTAGAAAGCGTCCTTGAAGAACTGCTACAACGGAGGCTTATGGAAACTTTCTACTTATATATCGTTCCTCGCGTTGCAAATGTCAAATTTTTTGTATATTGTGCATACGCACCAGAAAAGGTGGTATTACGGATCATTCCCGCGCGGGCGGGATGGTCCGTTTTTGTTTATAATGAGGTGAAAATGAGGAAAAAGACGGAAATGACGGCCCCTGGCCTTGCTTCGACTGCGATCAGCTCAGGCGTCGGAGGTGACAATTGGGGCGAACTACCGCAAGAGAGTAATATGCAAATTTTGCATAATACTCTATCAAAATTCAAACCTACTACTATTTATTCTTTAGACGTCATTATTTCGGTTGGTTATCGAGTAAAATCCTTTAGAGGTACTCAATTTCGCCAATGGGCAAACCAAGTTCTTAAAGGCTATATACTTAAGGGCTATGCCGTGAATCAGCGGAAGATCGCGACGGATTTGCAGATTGCGGACCGCCTGCATGAACAGCGGCAACTTATCGAGAGCCAGGGTGCAGAAATCGCGATGATGCGCACAATTCACGACCGCTTTTTGCTCGTCGATGACAAGGTGTATCACTTCGGGGCGTCATTCAAGGACATGGGCAACGAGATGACAGCATTCAGTGTCTTGGACTTTGTGACCCCCGCAGAAGTCATCGAGAAAATCCAGGAAAGCATGAAAGGGCGGTGAAAATGGAAAACTGCACCAGTTGGTGCAGAATTCCCCCTCCTTTTTCGCCTGTTTCCAGTGGAGCGGGCGTTTTTCTTGCCCATAATTGTGTATTTTTCATAGAAAATCGGTCACACCGCGAGGTGTGGTTTTTGAGGTATATATGCAGAAGCTAGTTATAGTGACTTTCGTGCTCCGTGCACTGGGCTTTGTGCTCGTGCTGTTGAGCCTTTTCGGGCACGACATAATCTTGAACGTGTTCCCCGGACTCGAGGGGATGTCCATCAACCCGATTTTCTATTCGGGTATCGGCGTGTATTTTGCCGGTGCGGTAATCTATTTCTTCATCAAGAAGAAGGAGAAGGCCGACCGCCGCCGCGAAGAGATTGCGGAAGCCGAACAGCGTGCCTTCCAGAGTTCCGCCAAGGAACAGGGCTCGGACGGCAGCCAGGATGCATAGGTGAATTATGGGTGATTTGATGATACAGATTGAGCATTTGCACAAGACCTACCACAGTGGGTTCTTGATGAAGCCGAAGCTTGCGCTCAAGGACGTGAGTTTCAGTGTGGAGCCGGGCCAGGTGTACGGGTTTATCGGCCCGAACGGTGCGGGCAAGTCCACGACCATCAAGGTGCTGACGGGCTTGTTGAATTTTGATTCGGGCAAGGTGCTGGTGAACGGCATCAGCCCGCGCGACGTGAAGAGCCGCCGCTACATCGGTTACTCCCCGGAGCAGCCGTACTTCTACGATTACCTCACAGGGCGCGAGCTCCTGCGCTTCTACGGCAAGCTGGTGGGGCTCGACGGTGCGGAACTGGACAAGCGCATCACCTGGGCGCTCGAACTCTTGCACGCGAACAAGGACTGGATTGACCGCCGCCTGCGTTCGTACTCCAAGGGCATGATGCAGCGCGTGGGCATTGCGCAGGCGATTCTCGGCAAGCCGAAGCTCTTGATTCTCGACGAGCCGATGAGCGGGCTCGACCCGATGGGCCGCCGCGACGTGCGCGAGGCTATACAGCAGCTGAACCGCGATGGCGTGACTATCTTCTATTCGAGCCACCTGCTGAGCGACGTGGAAAGCATTAGCCACAAGGTCGCGATGATCGTGGATGGCAAGATTGTGCGAGAAGGTACGGTCGACGAGATTACCGAGTCGTGCGGGGTGGAATACCACGTGCGTACGCGCAAGGCGATTCTCGAGAGCGATCTGCCGCAGGGAGTTGCGCTTACGGGCCACCCGGAAGAATTCGTGTGCGAGGATGATGCTGCCCGCGACCGCCTGCTGGGCTACAGCCTTGCGAACGGGATTGCGGTCGAGAAGATGGACCACAAGCGCCCGAGTCTCGAGGACATTTTGACGGAGGAGATTGCACGTGCAGACGCTTAAGTATATTGCGATTATCGCTCACAACACATTCCGCGAATCCATACGCGACAAGATTCTCTACAACATCGTGTTCCTCGCGATTGCGCTCACCCTGTTCAGCATCGTGCTTGGCGAATGGTCGGTGTTCGACCGTGCCTACGTGATCAAGTCCACTACGCTTTCGGTGATGAGCCTTTCTGGCCTCCTGATTTCCATCTTCGTGGGTATCAGCCTGGTGCAAAAGGAAATCCAGCGGCGCACGGTGCTCACGCTGCTTTCTAAGCCGATTAGCCGAGTGACGTTTATCGTGGGCAAGTACTTTGGCCTGCTTGCCGTGGTGGCGGTACACCTCACGCTCTTGACGGTCATCTACTACCTGATGCTTTTCGTGATGAACGCGGAACCGACGGCGAGCCTGCTCCTTGCCATATACCTCATCTTCTGCGAGATGGCGGTGGTGATTGCGGTGGCGCTCCTGTTCAGCAGTTTCAGCAGCACGATTCTTTCGGCGCTCTTTACGCTGGGCGTTTACTTTGCGGGCCACCTGAGCAACGAACTGTTGGAACAGGTGAGGTTTGCAAGCCGCATGGGCGAGATGGGCGATACCTCTACGGCACTGTTCGAGAAGGCCGCGGTAGTGATTCACGCGATTTTCCCGGGGCTCTACCGCTACAACGTGACGAGTTACGTTGTGCACGGGCTTGCGCTCCCGGATATGTATTTGTTCTGGAACACCATCTATGCACTCGGTTACGTAGGAGTATTCCTCGCGATTGCAAGCTGGTGGTTTAGCCGGAGGGATTTCCTATGAGAAACCAGTATATGGCGAAGGTCCTCGTCCACAACAAGATGGTGACGCAGGACCAGGTGGATGCCCATTGGGCTGAGGCGAACGACCAGGTCGATATCGGCCAGGTTTTGGTGAAGGCCGGGCTCTTGCAGCAGGCGGTTTACGAGAAGGTGCTTGCCTTCGTGAAGAACCTGGAAGCGAAGAATGCTGCGGCCGCTCCCGCAAAGCCTGCCCCCGCTCCGGCGGCAGCTCCGGCTGCTCGGGCAGAAAGCGCGGCCCCCGCTCCGGCCCCGAAGCCCGCCCCTGCAGTAAAGCCCCAGGCATCGGCGCCTGTGGCTCCGGAAGAACCTGCGTTGCAGATTGAGGGCAACAGCATCTATGGCGAGGCGTCTTCTTCCAACATGGTGGTGGAGAAGGTTTCGGGCCTGGAATCCACGAGCATCTCGAGCATCGGCATCTCTACCGAAGACGTGTCTGAAGATGAATCTGCGAATGACGAACTGCCTTCGCGATTCGCGGTGGTTTCGGGCGAAGGGTCCGAGGTCATGGCTCCCGAGAACCTGCTGGTGACGATGAGCCTGAAGAAGATGATTGCGTATGCCCGCAAGTTCGGCGCGACGGATATCTACCTGTTTGCCGGCCGCGAGGTGATGATGCGCCAGTCCGGGTCAATATTCCCGGTGACCGAGCAGACGCTCGACCGCACCCGCGTGGCGGACCTGCTGGCCGAGGCGTCCGAAGGTTTCGCTGACGGCTACAAGGTTGTCGCGGGCAAGAACTTCAGCAAGACATTCGGGCTCCCGGGTGTCGGGCGTGCACGCATTTCCGTCATCTGGAACGACGTGAACCCGAGTATTTCCATTCGCGTCATCCAGAGCGAGTCCATCTCTTTCGAGAACCTCTTCTTGCCGCCGTTCTGCCAGTCGTTTGCCGAACTGCAGAGCGGGCTCGTGCTGATTGCGGGCCCTTCGGCGAGCGGGCGCTCTACCACGATGACCACGTTTATCGAAACCGTAGCCGCAAATCGCCCGTGCTATATCCACACGATAGAACGGCCCATCGAACGCCTGCTCAAGAACCCGAACGGGGCTCTTGCCCAGAAGGAAGTCGGGCTCCATGTGAAGAGCGGCATCGCGGGCATCGAGCTTGCCATGCGTGACGGCGCCGACGTGATATGCTTTGACCATCTGCAGTCTATGGAAGAGTTGAACCTGCTGCTGCAGGCTTCGAACGCGGGCGCGCTTGTGTTTGCCGTTACCGGTGGTAACAACATTCACGCCCTGCTCTCGAAGTTGCTGGTCGAGGTTCCGGAATCGAGCCGCGCCGCGTTTGCGTGCACGCTTGCCGACCAGTTGAAGGGCGTGATTGTGCAGCACCTTATCCCGGTGGTGCAGAACCAGGGCCTGGTGCTTGCCTGCGAGGCGATGCGCGTTACCTCTACGGTCGCGAACATGATTCGCCGCTGCGACCTGTCGCAGTTGGTTGCCGCAATCAGCAGCCAGAAGGACCAGGGCATTACTTTGGACGATTCCCTGCAGAAGTGCGTGGAATCCGGTTATATCGACGGTGCGGAAGCCTGGAAGCGCGCTTACGATAGCCGCCGCTTTGCGGCGTACAGGCCGGCATAAGGAGGTTTCGTATGGCTACAGAAATTGAATCCCTCTTGGAATATGTGGTGAATGTCGGCGGTAGCGAACTCATCGTTACCGAGGGCGCTCCTTCCGCGGTGCGCCTCGCCGGTCGTGTTTGTGCCGTTCCCGATGCACCCGCAATCGAGTTTGGAACCCTGCGTGAATTCCTTGGTTCCATGGAAGGTGACGAAGGCTCCATGATATGCGGCCCGTGGGCCGGTGTCAAGTGGCGCGTGCGCTTTTTCCGCGAGGCTCTCGGGAATGCCGCCGTTTTCCGCCCGCTTATGGATGAATGTCCGGACTTTGCTTCGCTCGGGGCGCCGGAATCCGTACTCGGGCTGGCTGGCCGCAGTTCCGGCCTGATTGTCTTTGCTGGCCCCGCGTGCTCCGGCAAGACGACCACTGCGACCTCGTTTATCAGTACGTTATGTTGTTCTAAAGTTCTTCGCGTAAGCCTGCTGAACGAATCCGAAGAAATCCCGGTGAAGACGGGCGAGAGCCTCGTGCTCAAGGATTCCGTGGGTTCCGTGAACGAACGTATTTTGCAGGCTCTCCGTAGCGGTTGTGACCTGTTCTGGCTGGGCGATTTTGCGGGCGAGAATGTGATTGCGATGCTTCGTGCCGCAGAGGCCGGGGCCCTTGTGGTGTGCTGCGTGACTGCGGGTAATTCTGCGGGTGTGCTCGATACGTTGCTTGCGTCGGTACCGAATGCCGAACGTGACCTGTGCCGTGCCATGCTTGCTGACCAGCTGAAGGCCGTGGTGGTGCAGCGCTTGTTGCCGGGTGCTGCCGAAGGTAGTGGTGCCGTCCCCTCGTGGGAAGTCATGCTCAATACGCAGAACGTGGCGACGCTTATCCGCAGTGGCGAATTCTTCAAGTTGCCTTCCATCATCGCGGCATCGCCTGCAGAGGGAATGCTCCTTATGGACGACTGCCTTGCGGAACTTGTGAAGTCTGGCTATGTAGCACGTGAAGACGCGGAGAGGTATGTTTCTAACCCGGCAATGCTCGGCTAGGCACGCTCTTGCGTTTGCCTGCGCTGCCACCCTGGCGGCGTTTTCGCTGTTGCCCGCGCAGCAGATTGACGCGCTTGCGGCGGAAGTTCCCGTCGCGACGCCCGCACCTGCCGCACCCGCAGTATCTTCCGATTCTGCGGCAGTCGCATCTCCTGATTCCGCGACGGCTGCAAATTCCGTTCCCGCCGAACTCCCGCTCACTCCTTCCGCGCTCGATTCCGCGGTTGCCTCGGTTGCGCTCCCGGCAAATGCGAAGTCGGTTTTGTACCTGGGCGGTGGCGAGAATTCCCCGTGGTTCCACCTGGGCGTGCTCTATGCGATAGAGGCGTACTCCGTGCCGGTCGATTCCGTCGTGGGTACATCGTGGGGCGCGTTGGTGGGCGCGCTCTGGGCGAAGGGTGTATCTCCCGATAACATCCAGCGGATACTTCTCGACCCCGACATGGCCACGATTTTCGATGCGCCTGAGAACGGCCTGTATCAGGAGGGCTCGCGCCAGAATGCGTCGCGCCCGAGCATTCCTGTTTCCGAGACGGGCGTGCCGAGCCTTCGCGAGCGTTTCTCCATCCAGCTGGATTCTTCGGGCCGCCTTCACCGGCAGTTGAAGCCGCTCTCGCCGGATTCCTCCGCAATCGAATCCGCGCTGGCCCGCCTCCGCCTGCAGGAATCCGTACTCCGTCACCGGGAAGGCTTCCGCATACCTTTCGCTACCCTCGGGTGCGACGGCGTTACGGGCGATTCCTATGAAAGCATATTTGCGAGCCTTCCCGTAAGGGGCAACGACAAGTCCGGGGAATATTGCCCGTACCTGGCGCTCCCTCTGGAAGATTCCCCGAACGAGGTCGCGATTATCGCTGTCGCCGACCCGATTCGCGGTACATCGGGTGGCCCTGCGTGGCATCGCGTTATCCGGGATGCGGCCCTCAGGAATCTCGGTTCCCAGCCGGGTGTAATCGTGCGCGCGCATTCCCTGCAGGATTCTTCGCACAACGGCTGGATTCAGGCAGGTTTTTCTGCGCTGGAATCAAGGCTCACGCAGATGTCTGCCCTCGGGAGCCGCAAGGCGGACTATGCGGCGAACCGTATCGCATCGGTTCCGTGGTTCAAGTTCAAGCCGGTCTACGATAGCCTTCCTCCCGAAACGCACGGCCCGGTAAAGTCGTACTGGAATGCTTCCGATACGGGCCTTGTCGCTCCCCGCAATTTTGCCTATGGAGTTTCGCGTTTCCCCTCGTTCGATTCAGTCTCGTTCGATATGCTTTCCGATGGCGACGTGCTTGTTGCCTCGAAGGTTCTGCCCACGTTCGACGTGGCGGTGGGTGGCTTCGGGTCGAATGCGGTTGGCCCGAATGCATACGCGGAACTTTCGTTCTACTATGTGGACCAGATGCAGATAGAACTTTCGCTTTCGGGCTTTTACGGCGGGCGTTCCTACGGCTTTTCGCCGAGCCTCAGGATTGAGCGCCTCTGGAGCAAGGACTGGGGGCTGAGTGTCCGCTACGACTGGAACCGCATGCGCCCATTCGAGTCGTTTGTCGAAAATCAGCTGGCATACAGGCGCGTCTATGCCGAAGACAAAAGCGACATATCCGCATCGCTCTACTACAGGTTCGACACGCACCAGTCCGTTTCTGCGAACTTCCTGTTTGCCGATAGGGAGGTGGAACTCGAAAGCAGGATATACGGCGATGAACCGTACAACTACTACCCGGCATCGCAGAAAATTCGCTATTCGTTCGAGATGGGCGATACTGCGACCTGGTTCCCGCTAGGTGGTCTTGCCGCGCATGCCGAACTCGGGCTCACTTCTGTTGGGTATGATTTCGGGTTCGACGAGCACGTGCCCTCGTTCTATACCTTCTATGCCGATGCGGCCTACTCTGCGTCGCCCCGCCCGTTTGTGACCCTCGGTGCCTTCGCCGCGTTCGCGATGAACAAGTACCACAAGGATGGCTATGGCTACGTGTATCCGGAATCGTTCGAGATTTCTGCACTCGATAACTGCATCCGCCCGCGTATCGCTGCGAGCCCGTGGAGCACGGAATGGCTGAACCCGGACTTGGCTTCGCACCACTACGGGCTTGTGCGCCTGAATGCCGGGTTCCATTACAAGGGTCTCGGTGCCTGGGTGTATGCGGCCTACGTGCGTGACTTCGAGGAAAACCCGACGGCAAGCCTCGGCAAGGACCGCTTTGTACTGGAACCTGCGTTGCGGTTCTCGTACAAGTCAATCAATATCTATGCGGGTATGTCGCGCATCGTGGATAGCGATACCTTCGGCGACCTGAAGAAGTTCGGCGACTACGACCTGTTCTTCCGTATTGGCAACTACAACCTGTTCTAGCTTTATTCCCCGCGGTTCCTTGCTGCCACATCCTTGTACTTGTTGTGCTCGGAGAGCGTCTTGCTGAAAAAGTGGGTCATGCTCCCGTCATCCTTTGCAACAAAGTAAAGGGCCTCGGTCTTGTCGGGGTGTAGTGTCGCCTGTATCGCCTTGCGCCCGGGGTTCGAGATGGGCCCGGGCATGAGCCCCTTGAACTTGCGGGTGTTGTACGGGCTGTCGCTGTTGAGCTGGCTCTTGTAGATGGGCCCGGTCAGGTTCCTGAAGATGAACCGCACCGTCGGGTCTGCCCCGAGCGGCATGCCAATCCTCAGTCGGTTGTGGAATACTCCGGCGATAAGCGGGCGCTCATCGGGAATGCCCGTTTCCTCCTCGACTACGCTTGCCAGTGTAAGCACCTTGTGCCAGCTGCCGAGCGTCTTCCACATGGAACTTGCCGAGTCGGGCATAAACTGGTCGCGCACCTTCAGGTTCGCTGCCACCATCTGCTTGAGTATCGTCTCCTCGTCCGCGTCGATGGGGAAGGGGTAGGTGTCGGGCAGCAGGTAGCCTTCCAGCGAGTTGGCGTCGACCCCGAGGCTGCGGGCGAACTTCGGGTCCTGGACCAGGTCGTTCCAGCGCTTCTCGTCAAGTTCGGGGAATACCTTCTTTATGTAGGCGGGCATCTCCCACGAGGCTCGACCTTCGGGTATGGTCACCCGGCGTACCGCGGTCTTGCCGCTCCCGATGATGCCTGCAATTTCGTCGAGGGTCTGGTGCGGGGGTATCTCGAACCAGCCGGCCTTCGGGGAGGGCGGGTTAAGCTTGCACCAGACCTTGTAGGCCAGTTCGTCGTCCCAGATTCCCTTCTCGCGGAGGATGCCGAAAATGTGCCCGGCGGAACTCCCCTTGGGTATGTTTATGAGCACGGTTTCGCCGTTTTTGGAGGTCTCGGCCAGCCGATTTTTCATCTGGAAGGCGAAAAAGGCACAGGCGAGGGCTAAAAAAACGCAAAAAATGGCAAAAATCTTCTTCATGATGTAAAAATTTAAAAGAAATTGTGACCAATTGCAAAAATAAAAGGTATATTCCTTATGCATTGTTGAATATTTTACCTTGCTTTTGAGGAACGATATGAAAAAGCTTTTCGTAATGGCACTTGGTTTGATGGTCGCTGCAGCCTTCGCTGCTCCTAATAAGGTCAAATCCAAGCTCGGTGATATTGAACTCACCAAGGAAAAGGGTGGTGGAAACGTAGTCTGCACTGCCGGGTTCAATGACGAACTTACCATCGTCAAGGACGGCGATACCGATGTTCTGGTCAAGGGTAGCTGCGGCCAGGGCTGGGTGCCCAAGTCCAAGGTCGAATACGTTGCAGCTCTCGCCGGAGACAAGTCCATGAAACTCGATGGCGTGGACGTGGTGGGCTGGCTCGATAACCCGAGCGCCGTGTTCGTGTTGGAAAACGACGACATGGACTTTGACGGTGTGAACATCGACCGTGACTTCAAGGAATACCTGCAGCACACGATGGACCGCGAAACCATGGAAATGCACAACAACGAAAACTAATCGTTGCCGCGTTTCGAACCGTTTTACGCCCCGCCTAGAGCGGGGTATTTTTTTACCCTCCCTAGTCTCTTATAGATTATCGTCTATCCAGCGGGTGCGTTCGCGTACCCACGATTTCAGGTCTTCGACCGTCTCGGCGTATGAGCCGTAGGCCTTGGTGTGGGTGAACTCGTTCACGTTGCCGAGCACGTCGGGCCATCCGCGGTAGTTGTTCTCTGCCGCCTTCGCGATGGCTTGCGCGAAGGCGTCGATGGAATCGGGGAGGGCTTCGAATATGGCCCTATTCCTTTTCCAGAAGAGCTCTGATGCTTCCTTCACGTTGGGCATTTTGAGCATGCGCCTGTACCAGGAGTAGTCGCGTATGTACCAGCCGTCGGTGCCTTGCAGTTTGGCGGTGGCGCCGAACGCCGCGTCGAAATCCCATACCGGCCCCATGCGGATGACGCTCCCCGCGACCCATGTGAAAAACACGCTTGTGAGCGGGATGGCGTCGGGGTTCTTCGTGAATTCCTGTACCCAGTAGTGCTTGATGAAGGCGTCGACATCGAACCAGTTGTCGGGCGTGCTGTCGAGCGCGAGCGAGTAGTCCTGGTGGATATACTCGAGGTAGCCTTCCAGGCTGTCGAGGTGGAGCCTGAGCCGGTCCATCGTTTCTTCGGTCGGGTCCTTCGGGGCGTGTATCCGGAACGCCATTTCGCGCTCGTTGATGACTACGAATTCGTCGTCTCGGTACTTGCGGTCCACTTCGACCAGGTACGAATCCTGGTTGTCGGGTATGTTCACGCGGTTCTTGCCCACCTTGATGGTTTCGCATAGCTGGTACACGCCGCGGTAGTTGCCGTTCAAGAAAAGTTCCACGAAACGGGAACGCGGGCTGTAGGCCATCCCCAGCCACTCCGAAAGCTTGAATGCGGTATAGTTCTTGACAAGGGTCTTGTCGCCGTAGTTCGCGAGGAGTGCCCAGTCCCTGTTTTCGGGCATGTCCAGGAGTGTTACTTTGTTTGTGAACGTGACCTTGAAACTGCGCTTGGGCATGGCAAGCGAGGTGTTGCCCCTTATGCGGATCATGAGCGGCATGGTGTCTGTAATGGCGGCGCCCCCCTCGGTAATTACGGCGTAGGCAGGGACGTCGGTTGTGTCGTCATCGGGTCTCTCCGGCGAGAGTGTTGCGATAAGCATCCTCGGGATTCCTGCATCGGGGTAGTAAGTCCGGTCGTTCTTGGTCGGGGAAAGCCTTTCGTACGCCATCAGGATCGAGAGAGAATCAATGGATTTGTCGAGGGTGTCGTCAATGGCGTTGGCGGTGTCGCTTGCTGTGGAATCCTGTGCAGTTGTTTCCTCATCCCACGGCGAGGAAATTTCCCTGTCGGAGCCGCTGTTGGAGCATGCCCAGCAGAATAGGGAGGCCATTATGGAAAGCAACGCCTTGCGCATATACTAATTATATACAATTCAGGCTCTTTCGGACCGTTTTTTTTCGGAAAAAATCGGAAACGTTTACCCATGTAACCGGCAAAGCCTTTTCCGCGGTTTTTGTCACGTGAAATATTGTCCCGAAAAATATAGATTTACGGTATATGAAAAAGTTTTTCTTCTTGATACTCCCCCTGTTGCTTTCAACGCTCTCTTTTGCCGCCTTTGATAACGGTAAATTCAACTACGGAAGGCAGTGGGCGGGCAACCTCACTGCAAGTGATGTTTCGAACAAGGGGCTTTCGCATATCGCAATCTGGCTAGGCGATAACGAAAAGTACAACGAGTATTGGGAAGGAGCCATGATGGGCGTATGCAAGGAGGCGAACCTGACGCCGGTAATATATGCCTACGTGATTGCCGAATACGACAAGGACAAGGGGAATGCGGATTGCGACATGGGTAATCCGAACCATTGCACCAACGGCGCAGAAACCATTCGCAAGAGTTGGGGGAATATTATCGCCCGTTACAAGAGTTACGCGGAGGGAATCGCGAAGGATTACGGGACTTCGAATCCGACGATCTGGCTGATTGAACCCGACTTTATTCAGTATTCCAGGACGGGCGATTCCATCGATACGCGTTTTAGCCAGGTGGGCGGCGGTATTCCCGATGATTCCCTTGCGGGCTATTACTTCAACAGCATCGTTTCTACAATTAAGACAGCGCTGCCGAACGCGAAGATTGCGGTAGATATTTCCCCGTGGCTCAACGACTACATACGCGTGTGGTACAGCAAGTTCGACAAGAGCAAGGTGGACTACCTGTTTACATCGGGCGGGCGTACCCAGGGCGACAATGCACGCATCCGCGGGGACAACAACAATAACCTCACTTGGGCGGGCGCCTGGTCCGCGATGGGTGGGAAGCCGATTATTGCAGACGACGGTTACGGTGTGGGTGGCGCAAGCAATGGCGATTACATTGAATGGCTGAATATCAATAATTTGAGCGCCCGCGTACAGGACGGGGTCATTGGGCTTACCATTCCGGAACCGGCTGACACGCTCTATAAGTTTGCGAAGCGCTACAATATTTCAATAACGGTTCAGGGTTCTTCCAGTTCTACGCAGTCAAGTTCCTCGATGTCTTCGAGCTCCATGAGCAGTTCCAGTTCCAAGGTGAGGACGGTGTTTGAACTCACGAGCGGGAACGTGCCTCAGACTGTGACTGCGGGTGACGAGATGTCTCCGATTGTCTACCGCTATGAAAATCTGACTAAAGTCAGCGCGGCTGTCTTGTCGGGCCTGAGTGGAACGAAGAATTCGGACAAGAAAACCTACACGATTTCGGGACGCATTCCGGAGAACGCTCCGGATAGTTCGTTCGTGATGCAGCTGACCGTGACCGGACCGGATACGAACTTCGTTGTAAAACCAGTAATCAACGTGAAACACAAGCCGGTGGTTACGACCGTCGAGGTTACGAGCAACGCTACGCAGACGGTGACCGCGGGTGATTCCATCAAGCCGATTGTGTTCAAGTACGCGAATATAAAGAGCTATAGTGTAACTAAGCCAAGCGGGTTTACCTATGCTGTTGACGGGAATACTCACGAGATAACGGTTCGCGGTTTGCTTGATGACAATTTGAGCGACCAGGAATTGACTGTCAAGGTGGATGTGACCGGCCTGGACAACAATGCTTCGGCAAGCGCGAAAATTACGGTAAAGCACAAGCCTGCCATGATTGCTTACGAGGTTGTTGGCGGGAATGCGGACCGGACCGTAACGGCGGGTGAAGAAATTGAGCCTATAGTTTATTCGTACAAGAATGTGCGGAATTTTAAGTTGTCTGGGATTCCAAAAGGATTAAAAGGCGAGTTGAACGGAAATGAGAAAACGTACACGATTTCCGGTATTGTCGCCGATTCCCTGACCGACCATGAATACACGTATACGATTTCCATGACGGGCATCGATAACGATTCGACTGCGACGGGCAAGATTACCGTGAAGCACAAGCCCGCCTTGCCTGTACTTGAGCTCACGAGCGGGAACGCTAACCAGAAGGTTACTGCGGGTAGCGATATCGAACCGATTGTATTTAAAATCCAAAATGTGACGGAGGTGAAGGCTTCCGGCCTTCCCGCCGGGTTGACAGGCGTGATCAGCAAGAGCAATACGACCTACACGATCTGGGGTACGGTCGCAGATTCGTTGACCGCCTATGTGTACGATTATAGGATTGCAGTGACTGGTGCCGACGGCAGTGCTGATGCAGAAGGAAAGATTACCGTGGTAGAGCGGTCTTCCAGCTCTGTCGCATCTTCTAGCAGCGAAGAATCTTCTTCTAGTGAGGAATCTAGTAGTAGCGAGGAAAGTTCTAGTTCGTCGCTTGAATCGAGCAGCAGCGAGGAATCCTCGAGTTCTGTTGAATCGTCCTCGAGCGAAACGCCGTCGTCGTCTAGCGTCGAAAGCAGTTCTTCTGAAGAGAGTAGCTCTTCTTCCGAAGCAAGCAGTTCAAGCTTGGAGCCTTCATCCTCCAGCATCGTCACACCGCCGCCGAGTTCTTCCAGCGAGGAACTTGCGTCCAGCAGTTCGGAAGAATCGTCTTCTAGTTCTGCCGAATCCTCCTCGAGCGATGCAAACCAGGTTGTTGTGACAGGCAGTTTGAACCAGACGGTTGCCGCTGGCGGCACGTTTGAAACCATCACGTTCAGTAACGTGCAGACATTCAATCGCGATACATGGAATATTTGGTTCTTTGATTTCAAGAAGTCTGGGGACGTGGTGACCGTTGAAGGTTCCGTGCACGAGAGCTTCCCGGTAGGTACGGCTGTAGAAACCGTGACGGTTAACGGGCAGAAGTATGAGATTACGTTTGTCGTGACCGCTCCTGAAAGCAGTTCCTCCGTGGCGAGCAGCTCAAGCTCCGCGCCTTCTTCCTCCAGCGTCGTCACACCGCCGCCGAGTTCCAGCTCGACAAGTGTGTCCAGTAGCAGTGCTGTGGAGTCCTCTTCCAGCGAGTCTCCGACGCTCGCGATGTCGCGCGTAACAAGCCCGCTTTCGATGGTTGTCGCGGGCCGTACGCTCCATGTCTCGGGCACAAATGACGTGTCGGTAGAAGTGTTCGACATGCAGGGCCGCCCGCTCATGGCAATCGCTCATGTGAAGGACTCCGTGAATCTCGAAAGCCTGCACCAGGGTAACGTGGTGGTTCGCCTCCGCGCGGGCTCCAACACGCTGGTCCGCCGCATTGTGGTGAAGTAAACAAGGAATTTTTTGCACCGATAGGTGACCGCGCGAATAATCCGCGTAGTAGGGAAGGCAAAGCCTTCCCTTGATTCGTTCTTGTAAAATGCGTAAATTTGCATATTTGCATAGATTTCCTATAGAATTTTTCTATATTTGTCGCCATGAAGTTTTCTAAAGGCGTCCAGGACGGCCTTCCAATAGGCCTCGGGTACTTCGCGGTGTCGTTCTCGTTCGGCATCGCGGGCTCCAAGCTGCTTTCTTGGCCGCTGGTCACGTTCATCTCGATGACGAACCTCACCTCGGCGGGTCAGTTCGCGGGTCTCCAGATTATGGCCGATGCCGCGGGCACTTTTATCGAGATGGCGATTGCGACTTTCTTTATAAACCTGCGTTACAGCCTGATGGCGATTTCCCTCTCGCAGAAGGTGGCGCCGAATTTCGGGACGTTCAAGCGCCTGCTGCTTGCAACGGGCATTACGGACGAAATCTACGCGCTTGCGGTAAGCCAGGCGGAACCAGTGACCGCACGGTATTTCGCGGGTCTCATGGTGCTTCCCTACATCGGGTGGTCCTCGGGTACGCTCTGCGGGGCGGTTTGCGGTGAAATCCTCCCTGCGGTAGTGACGAACGCCCTCGGGGTGGCGCTGTACGGCATGTTTGTCGCCATCGTAGTCCCGCAGATGAAGGCGCATCGACCCACGCTTATCGCCGTCCTGATTGCAATTGCCTGCAGTTGCGCGTTCAGGTACGTGCCTGCGCTCAGTGGCGTGACTGTCGGGTTCGCGATTATCATCTGTGCGCTGGTCGCCTCGCTCCTCGGTGCAGCGCTTTTCCCGGTAAAGGACAATGAAGACGATACGCCCGATGGCCAGGCCGGCGCGCAACCAGCCAGCGTGCAATCTGCTGGTGTGCAAACTTCCGGCGCGCAACCCGCGGGGGAATGCAGACAACGTAAGGAGGGCACATGAACCTGAGGGATTACTGCTTCTTCCTGCTCGTGATGGCGGGTGTCACCTACCTGCTGCGTGCGGTGCCTTTCGTCCTTTTGAAGGGCAAGATCAAGAGCCGCTTCTGGCGTTCCTTCCTCGCGTACGTTCCCTACACGGTTCTCGCCGCGATGACGGTGCCTGCCATCTTCTATTCCACGAACAGCGTGCTTTCGGGAGCGTGCGCGCTCGTTGCCGCAGTCATCGCGTCGCTCCTCGGGCGCGGCCTCGTGGGTGTAGCCGTTGTCGCCTGCGTTACGGTGCTCGGTGTTGACGGCATCATGCTTTTGCTATAAACTATAAACGACAAACGAATTGCAAATAAAAAAAGCGCCCCGTGCGGAGCGCTCTAATACCCATGTCCGGAATCGAACCGGAATAACCTCCTTCGGAGGGAGGGACACTATCCATTGTGATACACGGGCCCGGCCAATGTAATCCCGCGCGTGGCGGAATCCATCCGATTTAGGTCTGCGAAATATAGTAAAAAATGACCCGCCGTCAGCTTGTTTCTGCATTATAGCAATTTGACAATCAGCTCGTGCGGTTCTGCGTCTACCACCAGCGCGTCGTGGAATTCTCCCACGTCGGCGTCGCCCTCGAGCACCTTCACGATGTCGTCGTTCTCCATCGAGTTGCCTTCGGTGCGCCCGTAAAAATGGTATTCGCTTTCTTCCGCCACCTGGTCGATGATGATGCGAACCTTTTTCCCAATCATCGATTCGGCGTGTTCCGCGTCGATTTCTTCCTGTAGGTCGGTCACGGCGTCGAGCCTTGCGCGGGCCTCGCTTTCGTCTACTGCGGGCAGGCTCATCTCCATCACGGGCGTGCCTTCTTCGGGGCTGAACACGAATCCGCCCAGGTGGTCGAACTGGATGTCTTCCAGCAGTTCCATCAGTTCCTCGAAATCTTCATGCGTCTCGCCGGGGAACCCGACAAGCACCGTTGTGCGGAGCGTGACTCCCGGAATGCGCTCGCGAATCTTATGCAAAATATCGACGAGCTCCTTTTTGCGGTAGTTCCTCTTCATGTTCTTGAGTACGTTGTCGCTGGCGTGCTGGATAGGCATGTCCACGTACTTCACGAGGCGCGGTTCGTTCGCCATCAGGTCCAGCAGTTCGTCGTCCACGAACATCGGGTACCAGTACAGCGTGCGAATCCACGGGATGTTCGTGTTGTCGAGAATCGCGCGGAGCAGGCCGGCCAAGGTGCCGCCCTTCTTGCCCTTCTCGCGCCCGAAGTATGTCGTGTCTTGCGCGATGAGGGTAATCTCCTGCACGCCCTGTTTTTCAAGTTCCTTGGCTTCTTCGACAATGTCTTCGATGCTGCGCGACACCTGCTTGCCACGGATGAGCGGGATTGCGCAGTAGGCGCATCGCCGGTTGCATCCTTCCGCAATTTTCAGGTAGGCGTGGTGCTTGAACCCGCCGAGGTTCATGCGCTCCATGTTCTCTGCATCGCAGCTTTGCGGGGCGACAATTCCCATCTTCTTCAGGAGTTCGCCCGGCTTGTACGTGCCTACCCAGTAATCCACCTCGGGCAGTTCCTTCACGAGCTCTTCGCCGTAGCGGCCCGAGAGGCAGCCCGATACAATCAGTTTCTGCCTTGCCTTCTTGCCGTTAATTTGTGCGAGAATCGCGTTGATGGATTCTTCCTTCGCGGCCTCGATGAACCCGCAGGTGTTCACTAGGATGTAGTCCGCCTTGACAGCGCTGTCGCAGGTGGCAAAGCCCGCGTGCAGCATCTCGCCGACGAGGTTTTCCGCGTCGACCTGGTTCTTGGCACATCCTAAATGGACGACAAATACTTTGGGCTTCTTTGTAGGCATGTTTGCAAATTTAGAAAATAGGTCCTGCAAAAAAAGAGCCCCGGAGGAGCTCTTTTCGTAAAGATTGCGCGAACCGCTTATTCCCAGTCGTCCACGAAGTCTTCTGCAGGCGGGGCAGGGGGTGCCGCAGGTGCAGGAGCGGGTGCGGGTGCAGGTTCCTGTGCCGGAGCGGGTGCTGGTTCCGGAGCAGGCGCAGGTTCCGGTGCGGGAGCGGGTGCCGGTTCAGGCTCGGGAGCAGGAGCAGGTGCCGGTTCCGGTGCAGGCGCGGGTTCAGGTTCCGGAGCAGGAGCAGGCGCGGGTGCCGGTTCGGGTTCAGGGGCCGGGGCCGGTTCGGGCTGGTTGTCCTGCGGAGGAGCGTAGTACGAACTGGATTCGCCGCTGTTGTCGGAATCTCCGGCCGGGTTGCCGACCTCGTCGTTTCTGCTGTTGTCAACCCACCACTGGAAGTTCAGTGCGCTAAGCACCTGCTTGCCGTATTCCTGGGCATTCGCGAAGGTCGCGAAGTAGCCGATACGCACGCGGTAGTAGGTACCCTCGAGTTCGCCCGGGTTTTCCACCTCGGCGACGTAGGCCTCGATTTTCTGTTCTGCAAGTTTCTTCACGATGGCGTCGGCACCCTTCTTAGAGGGCTGGATGCTCACCTGGATAACAAACTGGCCATCTTCCTGGGGCTGGATGTTGCCGGTGACTGCCGGGGCTTCCTTGGCGGGTTCGGCCTTCTCGTCCTTCTGGGCGTTGCCCTGGGAAAGGGACTGGATGGGCACGAGTTCCGGTTCATCGGCGGGTGCCGGAGCCGCTTCGGTCTTGGTGACCGCGGGTGCCGGTTCCTTTTTCTGCATGTCGGGGACTATTTCCTCTTTTTCGCCACATCCGCAAAGGAGGGCGCCTGCGAGGGATACGACGCATAAGCTAGACGACCATGTCTTTTTCATTAAATACTCCGGAAAATGAATGGCATGCCTGTTAGGCAACACTAAAAATATATATAAGTCTTTGATGTTCCGCAAGTTATAATTAAAAAAATGCCCATTTTTTGTCCAAAAAACGCCTGATGTGCCCCCACCCTTGACGAAATCGGCAGAGTTAAATATATTTGGGCTCTCAAACTGAATTTTTAACCAAAGGATAATCGTGATCGGCGTTATTGTTAAGTCCAACGAACCTTTCGAACGCGCTCTCAAGCGTTTCACCAAGTCTTGCGAAAAGAACGGCATCATTTCCGATGTCAAGAAGCGCCAGCGCTTCGAAAAGCCCTCCGAAGAAAAGAAGCGCATCGAAACTGCGGCTCGTCGCAAGCGTCTCAAAGAGATTGCTGACCAGAACCGCAAGCGTCTCTACTAATAACAATTAGTATATTGCGTAAAGGTGAGTCGCCGATCCATGATCGGTGGCTCGTTGCGTGTTTTATAACAAAAGCGGTGAGACCGCAAAGGATTCACTATGGCAAGCGAACTTCTTGCAAAAATCAAAGACGATATCAAGACAGCCATGAAGGCGCACGACGCCGAGACTCTCGGAACGCTCCGCACCCTCCATTCCGACATCAAGAACGAGGCCATGAAGGCTGGTGCCACTCCGGCCCAGATCGAGGAGACAATCACCGATGCGATGTGCGTCGACGTGCTCGCCCGTAGCGTGAAGCAGAAGCAGGAAGCCATCGACATCCTCAAGAAGGGCGGTTTCATGGACAAGATCCCTGCCGAGGAATCCTGCATCGCGCTCTACCGCAAGTACATGCCCGCCGAAATGACCGAGGACGAAGTCAAGGCCCTCATCGCCGAAATCAAGGCGGCGACCGGCGCTGCAAGCCCGAAGGACATGGGCAAGATTATGAAGGAACTCTCCCCGAAGGTCAAGGGCCGCTTCGACGCCAAGCGCGCATCCGCCCTGGTTCAGGAAGCCCTTAAATAACCGCTCGGCTCTATTGTAGGTAAAGAAACCGTCATCCTGAGCTATACGAAACTAAGAACTTTAGTTCTAAAGTTGAGTTATCCTCTTTGTGGAGGAGAGGCGTGGCCTCGAAGTCGATATACGAAACTTGGCTACTTGTAGCCTTAGTTGAGTTAGGTTCGTAGGAGCAGGATCTAGTCCCTCGTTGTCATGCCCGGCCCGACCGGCAATTTTTCATCCCCGCGCAGGCGGGGATTTTTTGTTAATTCTTTTACCCCTTTTTCCCGCTGATTTCGTTCTTGAGCCACTTGGTCAATTCGTCTTCGGCAGGCAGTTTCAATTTGTATTTCTGCACGAAAAGCGATTCTTCGATTCCCGTAGTCGTATATTCCACCAGTTCCTTGCCTGCCTTGGTGCACATCAAAATGCCTACAGGCGGATTGTCGCCCTTTTCCATCACGTTTTTCCTGTAGTATGCAAGGTACAGGTTCATCTGTGCAATGTCGTCGTACTTGATTTTGTTAGCCTTGAGGTCGATCAATACGTGGCACTTGAGAATCCTGTGGTAAAAGACCAAATCGCAGAAGAAGTAGTCGTCATCGACAAGGATTCGCTTTTGCCGGGTTTCGAAACAAAACCCGTTGCCGAGTTCCAGCAAGAATTCTTCAAGGTGGTTCATCAGTGCGTCTTCCAGGTCGGATTCTTCGACAACGTCCTTGTTCTTGAGCCCGATGAATTCATAGACGTACGGGCTCTTCACGACATCTTGGAGTTTCAGCGGATGGCCTGATTGCGCAATGCGGGACTGGACGATTGCACTCATCTTTGCAGGGTCCTTGCTCAGGGCCGTGCGTTCGAAGTAGTTCGAGTCAATTTGGCGTTTGAGTTCGCGGAAAGACCAAACGCCTTTCATAGATTCCAGTTCGTAAAAGACCCTGCCCAACGGATTTTCGACGCCCATAATGAGCAAGAAGTGCGAATACGAGAGATGATTAAAGAGTTTTTCAGGCGGAATTTCAAGTTTTTCAGATTGGGCAAACGGTGTTTGCCTAATTTGGCAATCACTGCTTGCCAAATCTGATTCCGACGGTGGCAAAACGTCCAATTTTGCCCCTAAATCAGCCGTCAATGGCCTGGTTGCCCCGAATTCGGTGGCTGTAAATTCAAGAACGGGGCGAGCCAAACACTTGAATTCCGAGTAGAATTGACGGTAAAGTTTCAGGTTCCTGTAAGAAAGTGACTTCTTGTTCAGGCGCTCCGCCAGCCTCTGGAGCGTCTTCTCTCCGTATTTGGCCCTGTCGTTGCCGTTCTGCTCGTAATGCACAATGTAGTAGCCGGTAAGCCAGTTGCGTGCGGTTACATTCTTGTTGATTGCCTTGGCGGTGTTTTCTTCGAAAGCCTCGTCAATTTGCGCAATAGCATTGCAGAGACCGTTAAAATCGATGTTGCTTGCCATGATGTACTCCTGTGAAAATTTTGTGGCTTGCAAACAGGAGATATGCATGTATAGCGCAGAACACCGGTTCACAAACCTGTTGATGACAGATTGGAAATTCCACGGAATGTGGAGGTGCTCTACGTTGATCGCCAGGGGCCGTTCTCCCCATAGGGTTCCTGTCCTCAAATCGCGGGGCGTGTCGCGCCTGCAAAGGGAGGACGGCGTCAAGCAGATAGTTGAACTACCCGCCCGGAAAGAATGCGCTGTCAGCGGGATTGACTGCTATTACTGAATTGAATATATAAAAACGCGTGACAAAAAACAAGAGGAAGGTTATCTTTACTCCCGTGCCCACATTCACCAAGTACATCCAGAACGAGGAACATTACTCCGAGGTCATTGCGCGGATTGCGAAGGTTCGCGAGACGTTGTGGATCGGTACCGCCGACATCAAGGATGTCTATGTGAAGCAGGATGGCGAATCGATGCCGCTGCTCGGGCAACTGGCCGCACTCCTGAAGCGTGGCGTTGGCGTGCGGCTCATTCACGCGAAGGAGCCGGGCCCGAACTTCCGCGAGGACTTTGACCGCTTCAAGATTTTGGCGACCGACCTTGAGCGCGTCATGTGCCCGCGGGTGCATTTCAAGATGATGATTTTCGACTTGGAAACCGCCTACATCGGTTCCGCGAACTTGACGGGTGCGGGCATCGGCATGAAGAGCAGCTTGCGCCGCAACTTCGAGGCGGGAATCCTCACCAACGACCCCGAACTTGTGCAGCCCGCCATTGAACAGTTTGACACGATCTGGATGGGCTCGCACTGCAAAAATTGTGGTCGCCAGGAATTCTGCGGCGACCGGATTAAGTAAATTTTATATGTTCGGTTCGAAGGAGCAGGATTCAGACCCACATTTTCTTTTCCGGTGCCCGTGCTGAATGTAGTAGCACAACTGGGCATTTCTTTTTTTTTGTCCAAGGATTTTTTATATTAATCAGCAACAATGTCTTTCTTGAAATTAAGCTGCTTTTTGATAGTTTTTTGTTGCTTTCTAGTTTCCTGCGGTCATGAGGAAAAGCAATCCTGCATAAATTTGTACGAGTTGAAAATCTCCTACAGCAAAAATAATGTTCCGAGAAAATTCAATTTTGTTTATCGGGAAGTCCCTGAATATAGTCAAGGCACTTTAAAGACAATTTATCCTATTAAAGATGCGATTGATTATGCTGGGAAAGTTCAGTTTATGCAGGATTCTGGTTATCAAGAATTCCTCATATCCTATATAGATCCATTCGAAGAGAGAAGAATAGAGGATATGCAAGTGATTGTTGCGGTGGATTCTATTTCAGGAAAGACGGATTCAACGACAGTCGAAAACCTGTGGGGTACCGGAAGCTTGTTTTCTCGATCCAATATTCTTCATAACAAATGGAAATCAATGCGGTTTCTTACGCCAGTCTTTGTGGAAAGGGATGGAAAGATTGTGGATGCTGGATATGCCTGTTCTGAATGGGAAAATTTGCGAGAGGTTACAAAGCCCGATTGCAGAAAACCAAAGGGATTGGTTATACAGGGAAGGGTAGAAAAAACAGGGCTAGAACCACCGTTGCCGGCTGATAGTTTGATGGAGCGACTTAAGGATGACATTGATCGCATTCTTGAATGTAGCGAAGAAGAGTTTTAGGAGTCGATGAGTTAAATTTTCTTGTTCGCTATTTTGTGTATATTTAGAATATGTCCACCTCGCAATCCAAAATCCAGGAACTGGAACTGCTCTACAAGATCAGTTCCATTCTGAACCAGACGCTCGATTTCGAGAGTGTTGCACATCCGATTCTGGAAGTGGTGGAATCAATGATGGGCGTGGAACATGCGACGCTTACGCTTTACAACCGCCACACCGGCGAAATATCCATCGAAATTGCGGAAGGCTTGAGCAGCCGCCAGGCGCGCAAGGGCCGCTACAAGGTGGGCGAGGGCATTACCGGCCGCGTGGTGGAAACGGGCAAGCCGATTATCATTCCCTCGGTTGCGAAGGATCCGGACTTTCTGGACCGTACGGGCCGCGGCAAGACGGAGGACAAGGCGTTCCTCTGCGTGCCCGTGATTATGGAGCACCAGGTGATTGGCGCCTTCAGTGCCGACGTGCAGAATCCGGTAGAAGATGAACTTCCCGAGAAACTCCGCCTGCTGGAAATCATCGCGCAGATGCTTGCGGCGGCAGTGAAGCTCCGTCGCGAAGCTCGAGAGGAAAATGAACTCCTGAAGGCCGAAAACGAACGCTTGACCTTGGAACTCAAGGACCGTTTCCAGCCCGACAACATCATCGGGCGTTCGAGCGAGATGCAGCGCGTGTATGCGCAGATTGACCAGGTTTCAAAGAGCCCCCTACCCGCGCTCATCGTGGGCGAGGTGGGTACGGGCAAGGGGCTCGTGGCTGAGGCTATCCATTACCGTTCCGACCGCAACATGGGCCCGTTCGTCCGCGTCCATTGCGCCTCCATGCCGGAATCAGTACTTGACCGCGAACTGTTCGGCAGCGTGCGTGGTGCCCTCGTGGGTGTGTTTGCGGAAACCCCTGGCCGCGTAGAACAGGCCGAAGGTGGCACGCTGTTCCTGGACGAAGTGGGCGAACTTTCTCCGAACCTTCAGGTGAAACTCCTGCGTCTGTTGCAGAACGGCGAGGTGGAACGTATTGGCGCCCGCATTCCCAAGAAGGTGAACGTGCGCGTGATTGCGGCCACCACCAAGAACCTGCAGCAGATGGTCGAAGAAGGAACCTTCCGTGAAGACCTCTATTACCAGCTGCACATTTTCCCGATTTACGTGCCGCCGCTCAGGAACCGCAAGACAGACATCGTGCTCCTGGCGGACCACTTTGTGGAACATTACTGCCGCATCGTGGGCAAGAACGTGCGCCGCCTTGCCCGCACCACCATCAACATGCTCATGAGTTACCCGTGGCCCGGAAACGTGCGCGAACTTGAAAATGGAATCGAGCGTGCCGTTCTCGTTGCCGACGAAGACGTCATCTACCCGCACCATTTCCCGACCACGCTGCAGACCGCCGAAACGAGCGGCACTCCCGTGAACGGAAACCTGAAACTCATGGTGGAGGCCTACGAGAAGGACATCATCTGCGATGCCCTCAAGAGTAGCAAGGGAAAAGTCGCCGCTGCTGCGCGCAGTCTTTCCACGACTCCGCGTATTTTAACGTATAAAATCAACCAACTTGGCATAGACCTCGCCAGTTTCGGTAAATAAACTGACTGCAGTCAACTCTCGATAGCCGACTAATTCTATATTTATCCCGTATGATTATCCATTCCTTCTACATGGGCTTTCAGTGATTAGTGGTTTAGACTTGTAATTTCCCTAACCAATAATCATTAACCATTAACTATTGAGAAAATTATGCAATTCCGTCCCGTTAAGGAACAGCTTGATATTTTGATGCGCGGCGTTATCGATGTCGTGCCGCAAGAAGAACTCGAAAAGAAACTCCAGAAGTCCTACGATACCGGAGTCCCGCTCCGTATCAAGATGGGCGTGGACCCGACGGCCCCGGACGTGCACTTCGGCCACACGGTCGTGATGCGCAAGCTCCGTCAGTTCCAGGACCTGGGCCATACCGTCGTGCTCATTGTGGGTGACTACACCGCCCAGATTGGTGACCCCAGCGGCCGCAACAAGGCCCGCCCGCGTCTCACGCACGAACAGGTGCTCGAGAACGCGAAGGAATACCAGGAACAGTTCTTCAAGGTCGTCCGCCGCGACCAGGTGGAAATCCACTACAACGGCGAATGGTTCTCCAAGCTCCCGTTCAGCAAGGTGACCGAACTCATGGGCCAGTTCACCGTGGCCCAGATGCTCGAACGCGAGGATTTCCACAACCGCTACACGGCCAATACGCCGATTAGCCTGCACGAGTTCATGTACCCGATGATGCAGGGCTACGATTCCGTGGCCATCAAGAGTGACGTGGAATTGGGCGGCACCGACCAGAAGTTCAACGTGCTTCGCGGTCGTGACTTGCAGATTTTCGAAGGCATGGAACCGCAGATTGGTCTCTTCATGCCGATTTTGCTCGGTACCGACGGCAAGGTCAAGATGAGTAAGTCCATCGGCAACTACGTGGGCCTGAACGAGCCCGCCGACGTGATGTACCACAAGATTTACAGCCTCGCCGACAGCATCGTCGAGAACTGGTTCGAACTCCTCACCAACATCCCGCTTGCAGAAATCAAGCAGATGATGGCCGATATCGCTGCGGGCAAGATGAACCCCAACGATGCGAAGCACCGCCTCGCCATCGATATCGTGACGCAGTACTACGGCGCAGAAGCCGCCGAGGCCGCCGCCGCGAAGGAACGCGAAATCCACAGCGGAAACGCCATCCCGAGCGATGCTGCCGAATGCAGCGTGGCGGCCGGCACCTATGGTGCCCTGGATCTGCTTGTGGAAATCAAGGCCTTTGCATCTAAGGGCGAAGCCCGCCGCATGATTCAGAACGGCGGCGTCAAGATTGCGGGCGAAAAGCTCGCTGACCCGCAGGCCTCGTTTGAAATCAAGGGCGGTGACCAGCTGGTTGTCCAGGTGGGCAAACGCAAGTTCTACAAGGTGAATTTCTAGTACCATGCCGCAAGAAATCCTCATACTCGGTCTCAATCCCGCCTGGCAGCGTTTGTTCTTTTTGGACAAATTCACTCCGGGCGAGGTGCACCGCATAACGAACGTCGAAGAATACGCTTCGGGCAAGGGAATCAACTGCAGCCGCGTGTTGCAGAACCTGGGCGGAAAGCCCCTCCTGATGCACTTCCTCGGGTCCGACCACGGGTCCCGCATTTTCGACGAGATTTCCGGTTGCGGCATAAGCCAGGCCCCGATATGGATTAAGGAACCGACACGCACCTGCACGACTATCGCCTGCGGGGGCGAAGCGACGGAACTTATCGAGCCTTCTCCGGTACTTACCGATATCGAGAACAAGGATTTCGCGCAGACTCTTGGGGAATACTGGAACACGGCGCAGTGCGTTGCCCTCTGCGGGTCGTTCCCGGGTAACTTCGACGTCGAATGCATAAACGGCCTCGACTTTACGGGCAAGCGCGTGTTTGTCGATGCCATCGAGAATATCGACTCCTGGCTCGAGAAGGGCGTGGAACTGCTGAAGATCAACATGCACGAGTACAGCAAGTTGCTCGACCGCATGGGAATTCCGCAGGTGAAGTCGAGCCCGCAGTTCTGGAAAATGACCGCGACCGCAGTGCTCGAGCGCCTTCCCATCAAGAACCTCGTGGTGACCGACGAGGAATCGCCGGTACGCGCGTTCCGTCTGGTCGAAAAGAAGTTTCAGAGCGCGATAGTCACGCCTCCCGCAGTCGAGGTGCAGAACAGCGTGGGTGCGGGCGATTCGTTCTTTGCCGGCTGGCTTTATGCCGATAGCATGGGCCTCGAATTCGAGGAATGCCTCGTGAAGTCGACCGCCGTCGCTGTGGCCCGCTGTGAAGTCGACAAGCCCTGGATGCTTTCGCTTGAGCGCGTTGCCGAGCTGGAAGAAACTATCCGCGAAAGCCTCGAACAGCAGGAATAGGCAGGCCGGCATGAACGGGACGCTTGTCGTATTTGCCTCGAAGCAGGAATTCAACACGATTTTCCCGCAGATATCCGCTGTGGTGGCGTCCACTACGCCGCAATCCATAGACAACCGTTTCGATGTCGCCGTGTGCGGGGTGGGAATGCTCGACTTTTCGGCGAACCTCGCGTACCTCCTGGCGAAGAACCGCTACGAGCGCGTAATCCAGGTGGGCATCTGCGGGGCATATCCCAACCGCGGGATAGAAATTTGCGACGTGGTGCGTGTCGATACCGACGTTGTCGGCGATATGGGAATCCAGACACGTGAAGGCCATTTTGTCGCCTGGAAGGATGCTTCTGGTGAAGACGGCGTATATGCGGGCGAATCCCCGCGATTCCTCACGATTGCGCTTGCGTCTATACGTTCTGTTGCCGGCGTCTCGGTGAACTGCTGTACCGGTACCAAGTACCTGGCGCTCCGTCGTGGCGGGCTCTTCAAGGCCGATGTCGAGAGTATGGAAGGCGCGGCATGCTTTGCCGTGTGCAGGCGCTTTGGCGTTCCGGCCTACCAGTTCCGCGCGGTAAGCAACATCGCGACCGACCGCGATACGTCTACCTGGAAGATTCCCGAAGCCCTCATGGCCCTCAAAAGTGAGGTGCTGGACAATCTGTAAACAATGTGGAATGTGGAATGTGTAATGTGAAATGAAGAAATTCACATTACACACCCCACATTTAGCATCTCTCATCTCTCATCTCACATCCCACATCTCACATTTGTTATGCGTCTTTCCCTCGGCATTTCCACCTGTCCTAACGACACCTACATCTACGAGGCGCTTGTCGCCGGTCTCGAGAATTCCCCTTTTGAATGGGACGTGCATTTTGCCGACGTGCAGACATTGAACGAGATGATTATCGCGGGCAAGCTCGACGTGGCCAAAGTGAGCGCGCAGGTCTACCCGAAAATTCGTGACAACTACGTGTGCCTCGGGTGCGGCGGCGCCATCGGGTATGGCTGCGGCCCGCTCCTGCTTTCTTCTGTGTCCGGCGCCTTCGACCCTGCAAAAGAAACTGTACTCCCTGGAGCGAACACGACGGCCGCGCTCCTTTTCCGGTTCTGGTTTGCTCACGAGTTCGGCGTAAAGTCCGGTCGCCCGGGTGCGTGTGCGCCGCAGGTGCGCTATGCGCTTTTCAACGAGGTCTACTCCTCGCTGCTCATCAAGTCTGCGGTTCAGGGTGTAACCATTCACGAACATCGCTTCACCTGGAAACGTGACGGGCTTCACATGTTGCAGGACCTCGGCGCCTACTGGGAACAGGAAACGGGCTCGCCGATTCCGCTCGGGATTGCAGTCGCGCGCCGCTCGCTTTCGTACGAACTTGTCAGGAATATCGAGAAGGAGATTCGCGATAGCCTCTCGATGGCTCGGAAAAGGTCGGAACTCGTGACCCCGTTTATTCGTGAAAAAGCGCAAATTTCCGATGAAAAAGTCATCGAATCGCACATAAAAATGTTCGTGAACGACTTTTCCGAGAGCGTGGGCGAGGCGGGTCGGCGCGCTCTCGAGTCCCTTTGGGGTATCGCAGATTGTTGATAACCTGTTGATAACAACAAAAATCGTGTAATAATCCGTAAACGTAAAATTATTTTTACAAAACTGCGAATTTTTGCGAAAAACTTTATTTATTTTCCAAAAAGCACTTTTTTTGGGAGTTCGCTTATGAGTTTAGTCAACGACCTCGATCTCGAAGTTGAAAACTTCAAACGTGAGTACGAAAAGTTCGAACGCGGCAACAAGTCCGCTGGAACGCGTGCGCGCAAGGTTCTGCAGGATATCAAGAAGACCTGCCAGGAGATTCGCGTGTCCATCCAGGGGGCGAAGAAGGAGGAGGAAAAGTCCAACCTTTCCCCTGAGAATTGACGTTCAAGGCCTGCCTAACGGGCACTTTTTGCTTTTTTTAAGCGTTTTTTTGGGTTATTTCTCAAAAAGCGTTTGACTAGAGCCCGTTATGAAGGTATATTCCCATTCGGGTTTTGAATTTGTCGATTCGGCAAACCAAAAAAACAAACGATTTTATGTGTTCTATGATTGGAGAAACGTAGCAGTATGACCCTAAAGAAACTGGTCTTAATTACGGCCGGGGCTTTGCTTCTTTCCGGAACCGCCATGGCAAGAATCATCAACGTGCCTGGCGAATTCCAGAAAATCGGTGACGCTCTCGGTAATGCCGATGCTGGCGATACCATCAAGGTAGCGCGCGGCACCTACAACGAAAACATCACTCTCGTGATGGGCGTGATCCTGAAAGGCGAAGATCCGCTGACAACAATCATCGATGGCGGCCGCAATGGTCCGACCGTCATGGGTACTTCGGGCGCAGAAATGTCGCACTTCACTGTGAGGAACGGTCTCGAAGGCATCCTCTGCGAAAACGCTGCCCCCTACATTCACCACTGCTACGTGATGGATAACCACGCTACGGGTATCGGTGCGTTCATCTCGCTCCCGCATCTCCGCAACAACGTGGTGTACGGCAACCGCTGGTCCGGCATCCTCGCTTGGGGTGCCAAGTCTCTCGACGCCTTCATCGAGCACAACGTCGTGCTCCGTAACGGCTACTCGGGCCTTGCCCTGAAGGGACCGACCAACGTGGTCGCCCGTAACAACATCTTCATGGAGAACCACTATTACGGTGTGTTCGCCGACCCGGCCGCCGGCCAGACGAAGGTGGAGTACAACAACATCTACAAGAACTACTACCCGTTCAACCACTTCATCAAGGTGAACCGCACCAACGTTTCCCTCGATCCGAAGTTCATGAACCACTCCCTCTCGAAGCCGAACTTCTACTGCCAGTCCACCTCGCCGATGCTCAAGCGCGGTAAGGGCAAGCTCGACATCGGTCTTACGACTGTCGAGGTTGTGAAGGAAGAAGAACAGGCTGAAGAAACCCGCAACCCGGATACCGATGCCGATGGCCTCTGCGATCCGTGGGTTTCCGAAGAAGGCGTTTCCGACAAGTATGCTTCTGTTTGCACCGGCATCGACAACTGCCCCGAAGAAGCCGAAGACTTCGACGGTTACCAGGATGACGATGGCTGCCCGGATGCCGACAACGACCGCGACGGTCTCTGCGACCCGTGGGTCGAAGCCAAGGGCTTGCTCGCGAACTTTGCTCATGTGTGCCAGGGTGTTGACCGCTGCCCCGAACAGGCCGAAACCCAGAACGGTTACAAGGACGACGACGGATGCCCGGACGAAGTCCCGCAGCCGCCGAAGAAGGTGTTCGTGCTTGAAGGCGTGAACTTCGAATCCGGCAAGGCGACCATCACTCAGGACTCTCACGTGTCCCTCATGAAGGTTGTCGACATCATGGAAACCTTCCAGGAAGCGACGTTCGAAATTGTGGGTCATACGGACAACGTTGGTTCCAAGGAAAAGAACAAGCAGCTCTCCGCCGACCGCGCCGCTGCAGTGAAGAACTTCCTTGTCGAGAACGGTATTAACGAAGCCCGCATTGTTACAAGCGGTAAGGGCGACTCTCAGCCGGTTGCCTCTAACAAAACCCCCGAAGGGCGTGCGCAGAACCGTCGTATCGAGTTCATTCGCACGGATATCAAGTAAAGGAGTAGGTGATGATGCATACTAGTTTCATCAAGACATCGGTCCTCGGACTTACAGTGGCGGCCAGCTCCCTGTTTGCTGACGCTACCTACTCTCCGCACAAGTATCAGCAGAACGACTGGTTCGCAGAATTCGGCGGCAACACCGCCATGTACGTGAACCCGGCAAGCATTGCTGAAACGGAACAGTTGGAATTCAGCGCTGCGTTCTTCAGCTCCATCAGCGGCGAAGCAAGCCAGGAATACGTGAGCTTGACCTTCCCGATGGACTACAAGCACACGCTCGGCTTCTCGTTCTTCGAGAACGGCGCTTCTATCGACGGTGGCAAGTCCTACGGTGAATACGCGTTCATGTTCGGCTATGCCTACAACCTCTTCCAGTTGATCTCTCTCGGTGTGGACATCTCGGTGCTCTACATCAACCAGTTCGACGACGTGAAGCAGGTGACCTTCGGTTCTGACATCGGTATCAGCTGGAACCCGCTCGCTTCTTCCAAGCTCGGCTACCTCCTCGTGGGTGTCGCCTTGCAGAACGTGCTGCAGCCGGCCATCGCCACGAGCGACGACGCTCCGGCAGTGGTGCTCTTCACCGAAAGCGAAGCCTACAAGATTCCCGCGAACCTGAACTTCTCCTTGTTCTACCGCGGTCTTAACAGGAGCCTCGAAGCGAAGATCGAAGCATCCTTCATCGACATCATGCACGATGACGAGGAAGGCGGCGAAGGCTTCAACCTCGAGACCAGCTTCACCTTGACCTACTACCTCTCCCCGCACTTGGGCGTGCGTGGCCGTTTCACCAAGGAAGGTTACTTCGTTGCTGGTGCTACGGTGAACGTGAAGGACGTGAGCATCTTCCGTTACCTCCAGTTGGATTTGGAAATGTCTCATGACGACCTCTACGCCAAGAAGAACCGTGGTTTCATCTGGGCCGTGAAGATTACTTCTCGCTTCGGTGACACCCGCGAAGAGAAAATCGGTGAGGAACGTTACCGTCGCTTGAAGATCGAACCTGAAAACGACTACCGTGCTGCTATGCGCCTGTACTTGAACCGTCAGTTCCTCGAAGCTGCTTACGCCTTCGGTAAGGTCCAGACCAAGTACCCCGCATTCCACCTTGTCGACCAGGCTGCGTTCTACAAGGCAAAGTCTTTCGAAAACCTCCGCATGCACAAGGCTGCAAAGTCCGTGTACGAAGACGCTATCAAGCGCTATCCGCAGAGCGACCAGAAGGCCAAGTACCACTTCCAGTTGATGAACATTGACTATAAGGAAGGCAAGTACACCGAAGCCATGAGCAAGTACCAGAACATTGCCCAGAAGTTCGGTGAAAGCGACGTGAAGGCCGACGCCGACTACGTTGCCGGCCAGATCAAGTTCGAACAGGGCCTCTACCAGGAATCTGTCGACCTGCTCGCCGCCATCCTTCCGGGTAACGCGAACTACTTCTATGCCCGTTACACCATGGGTATCGCCTACAGCCGCCTCGGCAAGTTCGAAGAAGCTGAAAACTGCTTCCGCGACATTACCGAGCAGCAGTACTCCAACCAGTCCGAACAGGACCTCCAGGACGCTGCCCGCGTGAAGCTCGGCCACCTCTACTTCTCCGGCGAGAAGGCTGACATTGCCGCCGCCGCCCAGATGTATGGCCAGGTGCAGCCCGGTTCTCCGGTGTACGACGAAGCTATGCTCGGCATTGCATGGTCCTTCCTCAAGGTGAACAAGCCGGACGAAGCCATGAAGCCTGCCAAGTGGATTATTTCTAACCTTCCGGAATCCTTCCTCGTGTCCGAAGCCTACCTCGTCCAAGGTTACTGCTACTTCATGAAGAAGGACTACCAGAATGCAGCCAAGTCTCTCGAACAGGCTGAAGCCAAGACCGAGAAGCCGGCTGTGTCCGTGGCTGCCCGCGATAGCGCCCGCCAGGCATACGACGCTATGCAGAGCGAATTCGACTCCGTGCAGGTCCAGGCACTTGACCTCGCTCGCCAGCTGCCCACCCCGCGTGTGGAAAGCAAGCGTGAGGCTCTGCGCCCGACCTTCGACAAGGCCAACCAGGCTATCGAAGACTACGCCGCGTTCACCCAGAGGGCCATCCAGAGTGACCGCTTTGAATCCAACCGCAAGCGCATCCTCGAAGATGCGGGCTTCACTCTCGCTACTGTGAAGACCAAGATGGGCCAGGGCTCGACTTCTTCCGAAGCGGCTCAGGAACTCGAAGAATTGGAGGACCTGGAGTAATCCGGGGCCTCCCCTTTTTATGATTATATAGGTGGATAGAGAACGATGAAAAAAATCATTCTTGTCGCTGCGATTGTTTGCTCCTTTATCGGAACTTCTTTCGCTGCATCGGATCCTTGTAAGGAAAAGACCAACGAAGCAAAGAAAATGCTTGCCAAGTGCAAGTCCATCGGGAAGGGCAAATCTGGTTATGAGCAGTGCGCCAGTTCCTATAAGGTAATCAAGAACCAGGCCGAACAGGCATGCCGTTCCGGCGGCCTCGACGAACAGGGCATGGTGAAGGCCATCGAGCAGTGGGAAAAGCTCGCCAAGGGCGAAACCTGTAAGGGCAAGAAGTCCGACCGCTGTGCCGGTGCTCTCCAGCAGCTGGGTCACTACCAGTTCATGCTCGAAGAAAAGCAGTTCCTGGATATCCAGGGCCAGTACGAAGAAGATGTCGCCTGGTGTGCCGACCGCGATAACAAGCCGGCCAAGTGTGCGAACATCGGCCAGTACCCGAAGGCCGACCACCAGAAGTCCCTCGGCTACTTCCTCGAGTACATCGACAAGTACCCGAAGGCTCCGAAGATTCCGGTGGTGCTCTACCAGGCCGCTGCCGTGCAGGAAGCTAGCGGCGAAGACGAAAAGGCGTTTAAGCTCCGCGATCGTCTCGTCAAGAACTTCCCGAACGACGGTCTCGTGCCGAAGGCATGGCTCCGTATCGCCGAATACCACTTCATGAACCGCAAGTTCCGTGATGCTATCGCCGCCTACAAGAAGGTGACCGGCTTTGAGAACCTCACCGGTAAGGAAGCGGCTCTCGCCATGTACCACTTGGCTGAATCCTACTACAACATCGCCGAATACGAAACGGCTGCTTACAAGTACTACGAATATATCATCGGTGCCGACAAGGGTAAATACCCCAACGACCTCCGCGCCGAAGCTATGGACTTCATGGCTGCCTCCTTCTCTGACCTTGAAGGTGGTGGTGTCGCCGAAGCTGAAGCCTTCCTCAAGGACAAGAAGGTTCCGTTCAAGGATTCCGTGTACTACCGCATCGGTATGAAGAACAAGGACCACGACCGTAACGAAGAAGCTGTCCAGTCCTTCAAGCGCTTGATGCAGATCAACCCGGACTACATCGACGCTCCGCTCGCCGATATCGCCATGATCGAAATCTTGCTCGTGCAGCAGAAGTTCGACGAAGCCCAGAACTACCGTTACGTGGTGGTGAAGCGCTACGACAAGAACTCCTCCTGGCGCAAGAAGAACACCAAGTATAAGGAATCCGTCGCGAACGCTGACAAGGCTATCCGCGGCGCTATGCTCGAAATTCCGCACTACCATCACCAGCAGGCCGCGAAGATCACCAAGGAAGGTGATATCGAGGGCGGTAAGCGTCGCTATGCCGAAGCTATCAAGGCTTACGAGGCGTTCCTCACCCGTTACAAGAATGAACCGACCTGGGATGAATACACCGTGCATATCGACCTCGCTGCCGCCTACCAGGAAATGGGCCAGCATGCGAATGCCGCCAAGATGTTCAACTGGATTGTCGATACCGATACCACCCGTTATGGCCGCCGCGCTCTCGGTTCCGCTGCCCTCCTGAAGAAGGAAGAAGCTGCCTACAACGCCGTGCTCATGATGGACCAGGCTCGCGAAGCCGCTCTCAAGAGCAAGGCTAACGGCGATACGGTCAAGGCTTACGACCTCCCCGAAACGAAGGCTTACTTCGCCCAGGTGGACAAGTACATGCAGAAGTTTGGCCAGAACAAGGAAGCTGCCGAACTTGCCTACAACGCTGCCCTCGTGCACTACAATGCCAAGAAGTTCAAGACTGCGGTTACGGTTCTTCGCGAACTCCGCCAGAAGTACCCGAACCACCAGTACATCTTGCTCATCAGCCAGATGCTTGCCAAGTCCTTGCTCGAATCCAACCAGCTCGATGAGGCTCTCGCCGAATTCGAATGGCTGTTGAAGCAGTACACGCAGGTGAAGGCCACCAAGAACGACTCGATGGCTAAGGAAACCGAAAAGGCTATCGCGTTCGTGCTCTACCAGATGGCTGAAAAGGCTGTCAAGGAAGGCCAGTACGAGAAGGGTGCCAATGCTTACCTCTCTCTCGTGAAGCGTTACCCGAAGGTCGAGATTGCCGACAAGGCTATCTTCGAAGCCGCTGCCGCGTTCGAAAGCGCGAACCAGTACAACAAGGCTGCCGAAACCTTCATGATTCTCCCGAAGCAGTACGCAAGCTCTCCGCTCACTATCAAGGGCGTGCTCCGTGCCGCATCCGCATACAAGAAGGACAACAAGCCGCAGATGGCTGCGACCACGTTCCTCTTTATCACGAACAACTTCCCGCAGGATTCCATGGCGTTCCAGGCAATCGGCTTTGCTGCCGCCGTGTATGACTCCATCCCGGATAAGAAGAACGCTGCTGTTACCTACGAACTTGCCTACAAGCGCTACCCGAAGAACGAGAAGACCCCGAGCTTCCTGTACAGCGCCTGCTTGAGCTACGACGAAGCGAAGATGACCGACGAAGCAATCCGTTGCTCCAAGGACCTCGTTCGCGACTACCCGAAGAGCACCTACGCTCTTGACGCCGCGTTCTCCATCCCGATGGCTTACGCTAACGCCAAGAAGTGGGATCTTGCCGCCTCCGAATACCACAACTTCATCAAGATGTACACCGAAGACAAGGAAAAGCTGATTGCCGCCTACATCGGTGCAGCCCGTGCCTACATGGAACTGAAGGAAGAAGACAAGGCTATCGAAGACTACCGCAAGACTCTCGAAGCTTACGACAAGTACGGTTTGCAGATCAAGAACGCCGACCCGGGTGTCCCGGCCGAAGCCGCCTTCTACATGGGTGAACACGAGTTCCACAAGATGGACCCGATTGTGCTGAAGGGTAAGGAAAAGGACAAGGCCAAGATCATCAAGACCTTGGTGGAAATACTCCAGAAGGCTATGGGTCACTACTCCAAGTCTGCTGCCTACGCTTCTGAAAAGTGGACCTTCCGTGCCACGAACAAGATGGGTATGCTCTTCGTGACCATGGCCGCCAAGATCCGCGAACAGGAAATGAACGCGAAGAAGGAAGACGAGAAGTTCGCCGAACGTATTACCATCGTGCAGCAGCTGCCGAGCTACTACGAACAGGCTCGCCCGATCTTCCAGAAGAACATCGACCTTGCACGCGACCAGGGCTTCTACAACAAGGACGTGGTCGAGGCTGAAGAAGGCTACATCGAAATGTTCTACCAGGGCTGCGCCGTGTTCGTCGAAGTGGCTGACGCATTCGCGAACGCACCGCTTCCGGACTCCGCCGCCATCGTTCAGGAATACATCTACGAAGAAATGGTGAAGGCCGACGCTATCGAAGCCGCTCACGAAGACCTCGAGGCCTATCGTGAAGAGCTCATGAACAAGTCGAACTCCGCAAAGGAACTCGCCGTTCCGCAGTGCGCTACCGGTATCAAGGCCTCTGCCCACTACGGTATCGACAACCAGTGGACTGCGAAGTTGTTCGAAACGTTGAAGGCTCTTGACGAAACGAACGAAGTTCTCGCCACGAAGATCGAAAAGTTTGACCCGTCGACTCTGTTCTCTGACCCGAGCTACTTCAAGACGAAGGCCCGTATCGAACAGATTTCGAAGTCCGAAGTCATGACTCCGGAAGAAAGGATCAATACCTTCCGCGAAATCATCAAGGATGCCAAGGCTGAAAACGAAAAGTTGAAGGCCGAACTTGAGGAACTCAAGAAGCAGCTGATGAGTGCTCCGGCCCCGTCTGCCGAGCCGGAACCGTCCATGGACGAACCTGCTGCTGCTGAAGAGGCTGCCCCCGCTCCGGCACCTGCCAAGAAGAAGGCTGGTAAGAAGAAGGGCAAGAAGAAGTAGCGGTAAAAACTATTTTACGGGGACCTTGTTCATAGGTTCCCCGTATTTTTAGGGCTTTAGGCGGGTTTCTGACGCGGTAAATAAAGTTTTACTCCGTTGACCCTCCAAAAACGCCCAAAAAAAAATAAATATGAACAAAGATTTCAAAAACAAACACAAAAACAACACTCGAAAGGAGTAATCTAAAATGTCTAAAATGCTTCAATCCTTCAGCCCTGAATCCGATGGTTGGCAGTTCATGTGGATCATCCTGGCCGTGTTCATCATCGGTCTCGGCATCTCCATCGAACGTATCATCTACATCCTGGTGAAGAGCTCCAAGGGCCGTGCCAAGTTCCTCGCTGATTTCGGTAAGCTCATCAGCTCTCAGCAGTATGACCAGGCTCTTAGCCTCGCCAACGCTACCAACCTCCCGGTTGCTCGCATTATGTCTGCTATCGTTGCCAACCGCGCCGGTGGCCGCGAAGGCATGCAGGCTGCTTGCGATGCAGTGTTCCTGACTGAAGCTCCGCGTCTTACTCGTTACATCTCCCTTATTTCCGTGATGGCTTCCATCTCTACGTTGCTCGGACTTATGGGTACGATTTACGGTCTGATCTACACCTTCGACGCTGTGGCTAACAAACCCGCTTCCGAACGTGCCAAGGCTCTTTCCGACGGTATCGCTATCGCTATGGGTACGACGCTTGAAGGACTTCTCTCCGCAGTGCCTCTCCTGGTCATTGTGGGCTTCCTCAACATGAACTCCGAACGCCTCATCCAGGAAATGGAAGAAAAGGGCCTCAAGATTATCAACTCTCTCGTCTAATTGTGTTTGAGAGTTAAGTCTTTAACTGGAGTTTAAAAAATGGCAAAAGAAGTCAAGAAACCAGCAAAGCCTGAAGAACCGGACCTGTTGCCGGCGATGGGCTTGTTCACGATTCTGATTCCTATGCTTCTCTCCATGGCTGCTTTCTCCAAGCTGGCAATTGTTCAGGTGAACCTGCCCGAGCGCAGTATGATCAACCCGAACGATGAAACACCTCCGCCGGATGAGCAGGCATTGAACTTGAGCCTCGCGATTACCAACGAATATCTCGTGATTGGTGCTCGTGGTGGTTTCCAGCCGAACGTCTATTTCAAGGAAATGTGGACGTTCCGCTGCAAGTCCGATGCTAAGCTGATTACCCATGCCGTCGAAGATGTCAAGGCCGCAGTTGAAGCCGGACATGGTCCGAAGTGCAAGGACGGTAGCGAGATGGATAAAGAGAAGTATCTCTACGAAATCGAAACTATCGAACTCTGGGCAATCCAGAAAGAATCTGAAGAGGATCCGGGTCGCGTGATCTGGGCGCTCTACACCAACGGGGGTACTCCCGAAGAACCTGTTGCCGACAGTGCTTATGTTGACGGCAACAACAACTTCCTCGCTCTCCCGGGTGAAGGCGCTATGGGCCTGACTCCGCCGCCGGCTCTCAAGAAGCCCGCTGCAGGTACGGCTCTCGCAACCCTTACCCCGAACTCCGCTCGCACGCTCAAACCGGACGTTGCGGCGAAGAACCTCATTCATCCGCTTTCCGCATACGATCTCATCGCAAAGGATCTGATCGCAATCCATACGCAGTTCATCGACCTGGAAGACGTCGACAACATCATCATCGTGGCTAACGACGATACGCAGTTCGACAAGATCATCCAGCTCATGGACCGTTCTAAGGAAGCGGGCTTCAGCAAGATCAACCTTGCAAAGTTGGGAGGTTAATCATGGCTAGAAGAACTCGTAAATACGCTGACGACGTCCCGTTCTCGATTACCTCGATGATGGACATGATGACCATCATCCTGGTGTTCATGATCAAGAACATGGACGCTGAAGGTCAGCTCTTGACCCAGGCCGAAAACCTGATCCTTCCGGTCTCCACGTCCAAGCTCCAGCCGACAGAAGTTTCTCTGACGGTCGTGATCGATAAGGAATACGTGGTGGTCGACAATGAGAAAGTCGTGCCGACTTCGGACGTGCTTGCTCAGGAAGATCTCTGTGTTCAGCCTGTTCTTACTACCCTTTACGGGAAACGTAAGGCCGAAGTGGACCAGCACTTGCGTCAGGGCCAGCCTGCCGACGAAGCCGGTAGCGTTGTTGTCCAAATCGACAAGAACATCCCTTACGACGCCATGTATAAGGTGATGGCTACCTGCGGTATCGCTGGCGTGCCGTCCTGCAACTCTTCCGAAGGCGAAACTGGCTACGAGAAGATGAGCGGCTATACGAACGTTTCCTTTGCCGTTCTCGAAAAGAACGGAGGGGAGGAATAATCTATGGCTAAGAAAAATACTCCTGTAGATCCGTTAGTTGCGGCTCTTATGCCTGAATCCGACAAGAAGATGGCCACCATCGCTGGTGCGTCTGTGCTTGTCGCTCTTGCCCTTTCTTTCTGGGCCTCCATGTACGAAGTGGTCGTCGATGAAGTTATCTTCGACTCTTCTGAAGGCCCCGACCTGACCGCCCAGATGTCTATGGACGAGAAGAAGGAAGAAAAGAAGGAAGAGAAGAAGAAGGAAGAGCCCAAGAAGCCCCGCAAGAAGGCGGGTGGTGGTGGCAAGCCCCGTGGTAAGGGCCAGCCGAACGCTCCGCAGACTCGCGGCGTGCTCAAGCTCCTCACTGCTCAGACCAAGACTGCTAGTGCTGCTGCCTACGACCTCATGAAGAACCAGAAGTTCACCAAGGACATCGATAAGGTTCTTAAGGACGTGGCTGGCCTCCAGACGACGGGTAAGACCGTTCTCGGTGGCCGTCGCGGTAAGGCTGACGGTGGCTTCAACGAAGGCTATGCTGAAGGCGGTGCCGGTGGTATCGGCGACGGCCTCGCAGGCCTCTTCGGCGGTGGCGGTGGCGGTATTGCTACCAAGGCCAAGGGTAACATCAAGACCCCGTCTGCCCGTGACATTGACATGGGTGCAGGTGGTGGCTCTCGTTCCGCAGCGGACATCATGAAGGTCGTCCGTCAGCGTACCCCGGGTCTGCGCCACATCTACAACAAGTTCCTGAAGAAGAAACCGGGATTCCAGGGTAAGGTTACCCTGAAGTTCACGATCGCTCCGGGTGGCGAAGTTATCAGCATTTCCATTGTGTCTTCCACCACTGGTTACGGCGAATTCGATGCTCAGATCAAGGGCGCCGTCTCCAACTGGACGTTCAGCAAGGTTAAGTCCGGTAACACCACCGTTACGATTCCGTTCACCTTCTCCGAATAACGGAAAACCTGTTGAAAAAAGGCCACGCTCAAAAAGCGTGGTCTTTTTTTATTTTTCTATTGCGTTTTTCTTTAATTTAATCTAACTTTATAACAGAATTTTTAATAGGAGTCCTCAAATGAAGTTGAGATCAGCAATTGCCGTTGGCGCTGCTTTTGGAATCCTCGGGGTAGGTTCTGCTTTCGCTACCTTCGCTCGCGTCGAATCCATGGGCAAGAACACGACCTACATCATGGATGATGTGAGTATTTTCGACAACCCTGCAAACATCAATCTCTACCCGAACTACTTGATTGGTGAGTTCGGACCTTACACGCAGGATGTCGCTACGGGTACGAACCAGGACCCGATGCACCCGAACTTCGGCGGTATCTTCTCGCTCTCCCTCGGTGACGAGAACAATCCGGATCCGCGTCTTTCCATCGGTGGTCTCTTCGGCCGCATCAACGAGGAACTCGCACGCTACCTGCCGAACCGCGTGATTGCTGAAAATGGCCGCGACATCTCTAACGTTCCCGAAACCGTTACTAACTTCGACGGCTTCCTCGGGTTCACGCTCTCTAACGGCGACGCTCTCGGCTTGCACATCTACATTGCACACCAGGACGGTGGCTACGAGACCCCGAGTGGCATCTACCAGGTCGATGACAATGCATACGCTTCCATCGTGCAGGCTGATGCAGGCTTGAACATGCAGTTCGGTGCGAACATCGACTTCGAGTTCATGTTCGCTCTCGCTCGCATCCAGTTCGGCCCTGACCACAAGAACTTCTTCGATGATGGCGACTTCAGCTTCCTTGCCAAGTCCCGCGCCTTCTTCACCCTCGAGGCAATCGACGGCGAACTGGTACCCGCGGTTTCCGCTAAGTTCATCGAAGCTCCGGGCATCGACAACAAGCGTGCCCAGGTCGGCCTCGGCATCAACGTCGCTCTCGACCGCGGCTTCTTCTGGTTGGGTCTCGACTTCATCTGGGACAAGCTCGAGGCTCATGACTGGAGCATTGACTACACCACTGGCGAGAGGGTCTACAATTCCTACGACAACGACGATCCGGCTTGGGATGAACGTCGCGACATCGGCGGCATGATCAGCTTCGGTATCGAACGCAACATCTGGTGGGACTGGTTCGTGATCCGCGTCGGCGGTCAGAAATCCATCCTCTACACCGACTGCGACCAGAACGAAAAGAACAAGGGCCGTTCGGGCATCTGCACCGACAGCGGCAACTTCTTCAGCACGAACCCGCTTGCTAACGGCACTGCCGACGACCACGTGGGCTTCGGCTTCGGTATCAACATCGAAGAAAAGCTGAAGATCGACGTGACTGTCGCCGAAGACCTGCTGTTCCGCAACCCGTTCCAGGGTGAAGGCCGCATCTTCTCGAGAATCTCTGCTACCTACTCCTTCTAGTAGGCAAGGACTGGCTATTGAGGAATGCTCTCCAACCGGAGGGCATTTCTTTTTTTTGTTGCGATGATAACTATTTTTTCAACCATGAAATACTTGCTTATTTTGCTTACGGCGATTGTCTTGTTAGGTTGTTCTGAAAGGACGGAACGTATTGAGAATAAATTAAACGCGTATGTCCAGGAAGACCTCAAGTTTATTGTGGCCCAGACCATCCATGCATCGGGTGACCGTAGCGGAATCCTTGATACGCCCTACTACCGCGTGAAGGACTTCAGGCTGTTTGCGGGCGATACGGCCGCCATCTATTCGGCGTATGCCGAGGTGGACTTCTTCATTTATCAGGACATCAACATGCACGAGAAGCGCAAGTACCGCTACGACGCCCATGCGCGCCAGTGGGACCGCTATTACAAGGCGCTCAAATTCGGGCAGGATTCCTTGGACCGCAAGGAAAAGCAGAAATAAAAGTTTTATATTTTCGCTTGTAAGGATTCACCTTTTCAAAGGACCATATTTTGTTCGGACTCTTCTCCTGTGATATCGGTATCGACCTGGGTACGGCGAACACTCTCGTTCACGTGGCAGGCCAGGGCATTGTCATTAACGAACCTACGGTGATTGCCGTGGACAGCAAGAACAATCGCGTGTCGGCGATTGGTTTCGAGGCGAAAAAGATGCTCGGCAGGACTCCGGGCGAGACGCGTGCCGTGCGCCCCATGCGCGATGGCGTGATTGCGGATTTTGAACTGGTCGAAACTCTCCTCCAGACCTTCATTAAGCGCGTGCAGAAGTACCCGCTGTGGATTGTCAGGCCCCGCGTTGTTGTGGGCGTGCCGAGCGGCATTACCGAAGTGGAAACCCGCGCCGTTATCGATGCCGCCAAGCAGGCTGGTGCGAAGGAAGTCCACCTGGTCCACGAACCGATGGCTGCCGCTGTCGGTATGGGCATCCCTGTGGAAGACCCTGTGGGTAACATGATTGTGGATATCGGCGGCGGTACTTCCGATATCGCGGTGATTGCCTTGAACCACACCGTCTGTAGCGCGTCTGTGCGCGTGGGCGGCGACGAGATGGATGAAGCCATTGTTCGTTACCTCCGCACGATGTATAACCTCCACGTGGGCGAAAGCACTGCCGAACAGATCAAGATCCAGATTGGTTCTGCAAGCCCGCTCGAGGAAGAACTGACCATGGAGGTCAAGGGTCACGACTTTATTGCCGGCATGCCGCGTACGATGACGATTTCGAGCACGGAAATCCGCGAGGCCTTGAATGAACCCGTGACTGCGATTATCGAGGCTGTGAAGCAGGCTCTGAGCATTACGCTCGCTGAACTTTCTGCCGACATTTACGACAAGGGTATCATCATGACTGGCGGTGGCTCTCTGCTCCGCGGTTTCGATGAACGTATCCGCAAGGAAACGGGACTCTCGGTGAATGTGATTGACGAAGCGCTCACCTGCGTTTGCAAGGGTGCCGCTCGCATTCTCGAGGACCTCGACAAGTATCGCCCCGTGTTGGTAGCATCTTCCAATTAACGGGGATTCTACTGTTCGATGCTTAGGGCGTTCCGCTTTATAGTTGAACTGTTTACTCAAAGGCATGGCGTTGTCGCTTTTGCCTTTTTCTTGCTTGTTGGTCTCTTGATGCGGCAGGCTCCGCAGACGGTGCGCGAGAACATAATCTCTACGGCGCTCGGTACGGTGTTCTATCCGGCACAGATGGTCGTATCTTCGGTGGGCGCATACCATTCGGTGGTTGAAGAGAACGAACGCCTGAAAGAGGAAAATGCACGCCTGCGTCAGGAAACGTACTATGCGAGTGAGGGCTTGCAGGAACTGACAAGACTGCACACGTTGGTCCGGTTCGATGACAAGTGGGATTACCCGATTGTGACAGCGCGCGTGGTGGGGCATAACCCTGGCAGGTTCCTTACGACGCTCGTGATTAATCGCGGTACGATACAGGGCGTGAAGGAAGATATGCCCGTGTTCTCGATGAACGGGCTCGTGGGCAAGATTACGAAGGCGACAAGCACGCATTCGCATGTGCAGTTGCTGGTGGACCCGAACCTTAAGTTGTCTGTACTCGAGAAGAAATCGCGCGTGGTGGGGTTCCTTGAATCGGTTGACGGCCACCTGCTTACGGCGATGATTCCTTCGCATGCGGGCGTGGAAGTGGGCGATACGCTCATTACTTCGGGGCTTGGCGGGATATTCCCGAAGGGGATTCCCGTGGGTACGGTGAAGGCGGTTCGCAAGTCTGACCTCGATGTGATGCGCCAGATGGATGTGGCTCCGTTCCAGGAGTTCTCGGCGCTCGAGGAAGTGTTCGTGATGGAAAAGGAACCGGAATGGATTATCCAGGAGTTGCTCGATGAACAATAGCTGGAAATGGATTCGCGTTCTTATTTTGTTTGTAATCTGCTTCGTGTTGCAGACGACGGTTGCGGATTGGCTCTCCATTTTTGGAGCAGGGCCCGACTTCGTGCTTATTTTGATTGTGTCGATTGCGATAAAGCACGGGCCTGCGGCCGGTGCGCTGTGGGGATTCCTTGCGGGCTTTACGCAGGACGTTTACGCCCCGGTGGAATGGCTCGGCGCAAATACGATTTCGATGACGGTGCTCGGGTTCTTTGTGGGCCAGCTTGAAGAGCGGTTCCTTACGCTGAACCTGCCCGCGAAGGTGGGCGTGCTCGGTTTCGGGTTCCTCCTTTGCGACATGCTCTATTTCTTCTTGACCGGACTTGAGAAGGACGTGGTCACGAACCTGTTCTTCTCGAAGACATTGCCGGAATGCGCCTATACGATGGTTATCGGGGCCGTTGTGTTCCACTTGTCTGTCGGAAAGAAGAAACGCCATGCTTAGCATGTCGGATAACGACAGCGTCCAGACCAGGAACTGGAACGTGCTGGTGTTCATGGCCGGCGTGGTGATTCTTTTTACCATTCTCCTGGTTCGACTCTTTAGCTTGCAGTATCTCGATTACGACGAGAACTTCCAGCGCTCTGAGAACAACCGCCTGCGCCGTGTTGTGCTTGTGGCGGAACGCGGGTTCATTTACGACCGCAATGGCGAAGTGATGGTGCAAAACCGCCCCTCTTACCAGATTGCCTTGCAGGCGATGCACTTGCCGCGCAGGGATTCTGCCCGCGCGATTATTTTCAACCGCCTCTTGCAGATTGTGGACAAGAACGGCGAACGCATGTTCGACTCGCTTTCGCTCGATACGGCTTTCCAGAGGGCGCACTGGATTAAGAACCGCCCGATTCGCATTCTCGAGGACGCATCGCCCGAGCAGGTGGCGATAATCGAGGAACACTCGAGCGAACTCCCGGGCGTTACGACGCTCATCGAATCGAGACGCGAGTACCCTTACGGGACGCTCGCTTCGCACGTGCTCGGCTACACGAGCGAGATTTCGGAAGAACAGCTGAAGTTGCCCGAGTTTGCGGACTATTCGCAGGGCGACCGTATCGGCCAGAAGGGGCTCGAGCAGCATTACGATAGCGAGTTCCGAGGCAAGAACGGCCTGAAGCTTGTGGAAGTGAACGCGATGGGCCGCGAGGTGGGCCTGGTGCGCGGTGTGGAGAGTGAACCGCCTGTCCCGGGACTGCACCTGGTTTCTACGATTGACCTCAAGTTGCAGAAGGTGGCGGAAGAGGCGATTGCCGACAGCGTGAAGGGTGCGCTCGTGGCGATTGACCCGCGCAATGGCGAGATCCTCGCCATGGTGAGTTCGCCGCGCCTCGACCCGAACATTTTCTCGTTGAAGAAGCGCGAACGCAACAAGGGCTGGGCACAAGTGGCGCTCGATTCCATGCGCCCGCTCACGAACCGTGCGATTTCGGGAACGTACCCCCCTGCATCGGTGTTCAAGCTTGTGACCGCCGGCGCGGGGCTCGAGAGCGGAATACTTTCGGAGACGAAGTATTACCCGAAATCCTGTACGGGTGGCTACCAGTTCGGTTCGCGTTACCAGAAGTGCTGGGGCGTGCACGGCAACCTGAACGTGGTGCATGCATTGAGGCTTTCGTGTGACGTGTTCTTCTACCAGGCGGGTCTCGATATCGACATGGCCCGCATCAACGAGTTCGGGCGCCGCTTCGGCTACGGCGAGCAACCGCTCGGCATTGACATTCCGGGCGAGAAGAGCGGCTGGCTCCCGGATTCGGTGTCGTTTAACGAAAGGAACAAGAGGCTCGGTTGGCGATGGGCGCGCGGACTTATCCTGAACCTCTCGATTGGGCAGGGGCAATTGGTTACCCCGCTGCAGCAGGCGACGTTCATCGGCTCGCTTGCGACGAACAAGGGTGTTTACCGCCCGCACCTCATGAAGGAACTGCGCGACTACAAGGGCAACGTGGTGAAGGAATTCGAACCCGAGATAGTGCGGCCCGGGAAGATGAAGCCGGAAACGCACAGGATTCTCCTTGCGGCGATGGATTCCGTGGTGAACCATCCGGGCGGCACGGGCAAGCGCGGCGCGCTCCCGGGTATCCGGGTGGGCGCGAAGACGGGTTCCGGCGAATGGAAGAAGGGCGAGAAGACTCACGCCTGGTATGCGGCTGTGGCCCCGCTCTATGACCCGCAAATCGCGGTCGCCGTGATTCTCGAGGCGGCAGGCGGTGGCGGCGCGAAGGCGGCCCCGATTGCGCGCAAGGTGATGATGGCGTATTTCGGGCTTGAAGAGGAGGCGAAGAAATGAAACTGAACCATTTCCTCGACAATACCAGGAGAGTGGATTGGCTGTTCCTCGGCATAACGCTTGCCCTCATGACGTGTGGCGTCTGCCTGGTGTATTCGGCGACGGCGAGCGACAACCTGCCTTTTTACGAGACTCTCTGGTTCAAGCAGATTCTCTACTTTGCTGGCGGGTGCGTCTTGGCCGCGGGTATCGTGTTCCTGAAGATTGACTGGCTGAAAAGGGCGACGGTCCCCCTGTATATTTTGTCCCTGGTGTTTCTCTTCGTGGTGCTGTTCGTGGCGGGTGACGTGGTGAAGGGCGCGGGCCGTTGGATTGACCTCGGGCTATTCAAGCTGCAGCCTTCCGAATTCGCGAAGATTGCCTACCTGCTCACGATATCGTACTGGCTTTCGCGCCACCCGGTGAGCCTCTACAAGGTAAAGACCTTCGTGGTTCCTGCCCTGTTGTTCATTGTGCCTTTCGCGCTGGTGCTCAAGCAACCCGACCTGAGTACGGCCCTCGTGTTCATCGCGGTCACGTACGTGGCGTTCTTCTTTGCGGGCCTTACGCTCACCGACATGTTCCTGCTTGCAAGCCCGGTGCTTTCGGTGCTGTTCTCGCATTCCCAGGACATCGTATTCCAGGTGCTATGGGGCCTCCTGATTTGCGCGGTGGTGTTCGCGTTGGTACGCCGCAGGCTCCCGAAGGTGCTGACGGTGCTTTTTCTTGCGGCGAACATCCTTGCGGGTTACGCGAGCTCGATGGCGTGGAATATGCTGGAACCTCACCAGCAGAAGCGCGTGCATACGTTCCTCGACCCGACGAGCGACCCTAAGGGTGACGGTTACCAGGTGCTGCAGTCGCTTACCGCGATTGGTTCGGGCGGCCTTACGGGCAAGGGCTTTGGTCAGGGCACGCAGACAAACCTCGCGTTCTTGCCCGAAGAACACACCGACTTCATTTTCAGCGTGCTCGGGGAACAGTTCGGCTTTGCGGGCTGCCTGTTCATACTCTCGCTCTACACGCTGTTCCTGTGGCGGGCGAGTTCCACGTGCAAGTTGTTCGCGGACCCCTTCATTACGCTCATTACCATGGGGGCCTGTACCATATTCCTGTTCCACATGATAGTGAACATCGCGATGACTATCGGGCTCATGCCCGTGACGGGGCTTCCGCTCCCGTTCCTTTCGTACGGCGGGTCGTTCGCCCTTACCTGTATGGTGCTTGTGGGCGGAATCCTCTGCATGCGATTCCAGGGTTGGCGTCAGTAAAAAAAACAGGCGTTTTGGCTCATTTTCCGTTTGAAACCGTTTATAGGTATAGGAGGGCGGTTTCATTATGGAAATTATCCGTCGTTGTACAAACTTTCTTTTTGGTATGGAGTGCCTGGGCTGCGGCCGGGCATCGGAACAGCTGGACCCCTGGCTGTGTTCTGCCTGCAGGGAAGAACTTGCCCGCGAGGCGCTGGCATATTCGTTCCCTTCGCCCGATGCTATGTGCATGTTCCCCGTGCGTCCGCTTACGCGCAGGCTCGTGCATGCGCTCAAGTACAGGGGGCTTCCGGGAATGGCGTCGTACCTGGTAAGGCGATCTACCGCGGTGAAGGGGGGCGAAATCGCGCAGAGCATGGCGTTGCTTGCAAGGCCGTTCTACTTTGTGCCTGTCCCCCTGCACAGTTCGAGGTTCAGGGAACGCGGGTACAACCAGGCGCAGAAGATTGCGGCGGCGCTCGCCACCTGCACCGGGGGTCGTGTTTGCAACTGGCTTTCACGTACGAACTTCAGGGTGTCGCAGACCAAGCTTTCGCGCGAGGAGCGCGGCTATAATGTGGCGGGCGCGTTCGAGCCGAAACTGCCGAGGAATATGCCTTCGCGGGGGACTATCTTTGTGGTGGACGACGTTTACACGACCGGGGCGACTACGGGGGCGTGCGTGCATGCCCTGCGCCGCGGGACGGTGCTCGATACGAAGGTGTGCACGCTCCTTTACGACGAGCCCGTATCCGCGACGATGGACTTCGTGGCGGACTGCCGGATGGAATGGGATGGCAATTATGGCGATTGAGTTACTAGTTCCGAGTTCCAAATAAAAAAGCGGGCTTCGATATGCTTCTCGAAACCCGCAATTCGAATAACTAGTAACTATTGACTAATAACTGGCACCGAAGGTGCCGAGATAGCGGAGGAAGAGGGACTCGAACCCCCAAGCCTTACGGCGGCGGTTTTCAAGACCGCTGACTTACCAATTAGCCTATTCCTCCGGATTCAACGCCAACAATAAAAAACTCACGCCATTTCGTCAATGGAATTTGGGCGATTGTCTTTGGCGGGAATGAATATTAATTAAATTTTTCAATATGGAGACAATTGCAGAAAATACTGTGGTGGAGAACAAGCGGGTCCTTGACCTCCTGTTCTCCTACATGCCGAAAATCGCCGCGGAAAGGAAGATGGACAACCTGCTCGTGCTTATGGCCGACATGGGTCGTTCCCTTGTCCAGGCGGACCGCTGCTCCCTGTGGCTTACCGACGAGGAGCACGGGGAACTGTGGACGAAGGTCGCTCATGGGGTGAGCGAGCTTCGCATTCCGATTGCGGCTGGTTTTGTGGGCTGGTCTGTGAAGAACGGCCAGCCGTTGCTGATTCCCGATGCCTACCTTGACCCGAGGTTCGACCATCGCAGCGACGAGAAGACCCACTACCGCACGACGTCCGTGATGACCGTGCCCCTGTTCGATTCGCAGGGAAAGGTGATGGGGGTTTTCCAGGCGATAAACAAGCAGGGCGAGGAGAAGGTATTTTCGAACCAGGATCTGGAACGCCTCTCGCTTACCGCCGTGTATTCTGCAAAGACTGTAGAATCCGCCCGACTGACCTCGGAGGTCGAAGACTCCAAGGATGAACTCGAGGCGACGCAGGAAGAACTGATCCACATCCTGGGCGACGTTTCCGAATCCAGGAGCCGCGAGACGGGGGACCATATCCAGCGCGTGGCCGAAATTTCTTACAAGCTGGCGCAGTACTACGGGCTCAACGAAGAGGAGGCGCAGCGCATTCGCCTTGCCGCCCCGATGCACGACCTGGGGAAGGTCGCCATTCCCGATGCCATCCTGAACAAGCCGGGCCGGTTCACCGACGAGGAATACGAGGTGATGAAGTCCCACGCCATCAAGGGCGAGGAAACCCTCATGAAGTCGAAGCGCGACCTGTTGCGCTTTGCGGCGACGCTTGCGGGCTCGCATCACGAGCGCTGGGACGGCAAGGGCTACCCGCGTGGACTCAAGGGCGAGGAAATCCCGCTGGCAGGCCGTATCTGCGCCGTGGCCGACGTTCTGGATGCCCTCTCGAGCCCGCGCTGCTACAAGCCCGCGTGGCCCGAGGAGAAGGTCAAGGAAGAATTCATCAAGCAGCGCGGAGCGCAGTTCCAGCCGGAACTCATCGACGTGCTTGTGGAGCACTGGGACGATGTTTTCGAGTGCTTCAGGCAGGCGCGCGCGAAGTTCGAGGCTGCTGCAGTATAAGACCGCTCGCGCTAGATTCTAGTGCAGTGTCTCCGGTTTGCGCTCGCTTTCGCCTTCGACGACTCGTTAGGACAAGTCGCCTCCGGCTCACGAAGACCGTTCGCGTTTATATTGCAAAAAATTTACGGGACCCGGGATAATGGGCCCCGTTTTTTTGTTTTTCGGTGTTTTTTGCAAAAAAGAAAACCCCCGACTTTGGGTCGGGGGCCTTCGTGGTTCCGATTGGAATTGAACCAACGACACGCGGATTTTCAGTCCACTGCTCTACCAACTGAGCTACAGAACCATTTGGTAAGCCAAAGATAGAAGAAAACGTGATATTTGTCAAGGGTAAATAGAATATTACCGAAAAAATTTTGATTTTCTAGAATATTCTTCTAAATTTAGGGTAGGATGTTCGATTGGTTGTGCGCGGCGCTTTGCTCCGTGGGGCTTAACATTTTATAGGCTTGAATATGCGAAAGAAATTTCAGATTAGGAACCTCCTTGCAGTCGGGACACTTTGCCTTGGGCTCTATGCCTGTTCCTCCGATGAAGGTAGCGACAGCCCGGTTGTTCCTCCGTTATCGGGTGACGATCCCTCTTCTAGCGATTCCCAGCCGGGTTCGGATAAACCGGGTTCCTCGTCTGCGATTGAAATCGACACCGTTCGCAAGATTGTTAATGGTGATACAATCTTTGACACGGTTCATGTCGTTGTGCCCAAGGATACGACGCCCCACTGGGTGGGCAACTCTGCACTCCGCATTACTGAAATTTCCCCGCTGAACCTTTCGTGGCTGGATGAATCCGGCGAGGACCCCGCATGGGTGGAAATATACAACGCGGGCGATGTCGCTGCGAACCTGAAGGGTTATGCGCTTGTCGAAAGCCTTGAGAAGCCCCGCAAGTGGGTTTTCGGCGACGAGCTTATCGCTGCGAAGTCCTTCCGCATCGTGTTCTGCGACAAGAAGAATATTACCGAAGTCAAGGGCGCAGATAACGGCGACATGCACGCCCGTACCCACACCAGCTGGAAGATGGACAAGGCCGGCGGAACGGTTTACCTGATCGATGCCGCCTACGGCATCCGCGATTCCGTTGCATTCCCCGAAATCACGAAGGGTGACCTGAGCTGGGGTATTACCGACGGTGGCATCTGGAAGTATTTCGACAAGCCGACTCCCGAAAAGCCCAATACCGGCTCGACCGCTTATGACGCGCTTGCTCCGGAACTCGACCTGAGCCAGATCAAGGGCGGTTTCTACAATGATCCGGTAACAATCAATCCGCCGTCCCTGCCGAGTGGCGTGAAGCTGCGCTGCACCGAGGACGGCTCCGCTCCGGGCGCGAACTCCCAGGAATTCAATTCTGCAAAGACGTTCGACAAGAACACGACGCTCCGTTGCGCCGTCTTCAAGGATGGCTCGCTCAGCACGCAGGTGGTCACGAAGACGTTCTTTGTGGGCGAACAGGTGAACATGCCCGTGGTGGCGGTGAGCGTGAATCCGGATTTCTTCAACAAGCATTACATTCAGCCGGAACCTGGCCACACGAACGCAAGCAGCCCGGAATCGGCTCCCTCTGGCCTGTACGAGGATGTCGAATTCCCTGTGCACGTGGAATACTTCCCCAACGGCAGTTCCTCGGACAAGTCTGCATGGGATATCGAAGCGGGAATTTCCATGATGGGTAACTACAGCCGTCTGGAACGCAAGAAGTCCGTCGCTATCGTGATGAGGGAAGAATACCAGGATGGCTGGCTGCATTACTCTCTGTTCGATACACGCAAGAGCGAAAACGACAAGTACAAGGGATTCAACCTCCGCAACAATGGTAACCGTTTTGTGAGCGACTACTTTGCCGATGCCCTGGGTGGTGCAATCCTTGAAGGCAGCGGTGTCGATTACCAGCGCAGCCGCCAGGTGGTGGTGTTCTACAACGGCAAGTACTTCGGCATCCACGACATGCGCGAACGTTTCAACAAGAACTATGTCGAATCGAACTACGGCATCGAGGCTTCTACCGTGACGATGGTCAAGCACCTTACCGAGACGGTTACGGCAAGCAATGGTACGCCCGACGAGTACATCTCCATGCTTGAACTTGCCGCGGACAACGATTTCAGTGGCGACAACAATGCATCCTATGCACAGCTCAAGACGATGATGGATGTCGGCAACTTTGCAGATTACATGGCTGCCGAGATGTATATCCATAACGGTGACTGGCCGAACAACAACGTGCGTGCCTGGCGCAGCCCGGATAACATGTGGAAGTTCATGGTTTACGACCTTGACCACGGATTCAACTGGGATTGGAACGTGCAGGGCTTTGGCCAGAGTACGAACATGTTTGACTGGGTCAAGCAGGGTGGCCGTAGCAGTGGCAAGTGCTATACGAGCAACGACAAGGCCTTCACGGGCGACAAGAGACACTGCTTCCACGTGTTCTACGTACGCCTCATCAAGAATCCCGACTTCAAGCGCCTGTTCCTCAACCATGCTGCCGTCATGTTGCAGAATTACCTAAACGCCGATGTCATCGAGAAGGTCCGTGCGAAGATGGCGGGCTCGATTGATGAAACCGAAGCGGAAAGGGATTTGGCGGCAAATGGCCAGAAGGAGCGCGGCTACGGTTCGTTCACCGTATCGAATTCGAGCATAACGGAATGGGCTCGCCAGCGCGACAGCGATATGCTGCAGCAGTACAAGAGCGAGTTTGGCCTGGGCGAAATGGTCAATATGACGATTTCGTCGAACGGGAACGGCTCCGTGCTGATGGAAGGCATGAAGCTCCCGGGTAGCACCGCAACTTCTACCAAGTACACGGGCAAGTTCTTTAGCGGAAACCAGATGGAGGTGACAGCTGTGCCTTCGAATGGGGCCGTGTTTACCGGATGGTCTGACGGTTCTACTGACAACCCGCACCTCGTGAACATCACGGAAGGTTCGACGATTACGGCCAACTTTAAGTAAGGCTTTCGCTTGACGATGGAATTGCGCGGGCTTTTAAGTCCGCGTTTTTGTTTATCGTGCGAATGTTTGTCACGGGTACGTGAATGCCCGCGGGATATTTCTAGATTTGTGCGCATGAATAGCCCCGTGCGAAAGATGTTCGACGGTATCGCGAACCGCTACGATTTCTTGAACCACTTCTTGAGTTGTGGCCAGGATATCTTGTGGCGCCGTGCGTGCTGCCGCGAGATTCGGCGGATGCGCCCCGGAAAACGCTTGCTGGACCTGTGTGGCGGTACGGGCGATTTTGCGGTTACGTACGAGAAGTTCAACGGCGTGCAGGACGTGGCCATTCTGGGCGATTTTTCGTATGGCATGCTGAAGGGCGCCGCGGGCAAGAAGACGACTGCGGTTCCCGTGCAGCTCGATGCGATGAAGATGCCGTTTGCGGACGGCTCGTTCGACGTGATTCTGAACGGGTTCGGGATGCGCAACCTGCCCGATGCGGAGGGCGGCCTGAAGGAATCCGCACGCGTGCTCACGGATGGCGGCTACCTGCAGGTGCTTGAATTTTTCTCCCCGCGGAACGTGTTTAACAAGTTTTTCTACAAGGCGCTGGCCCCGCTGTTTATCCCGGTGCTGGGAGCTTTTTTCAGCAAGCGCGATGCGTATGAATATCTGGTGAATTCCATATTGCGTTTTTTGCCGGTGGCGGACTTTGTGGCGCTCGCCGAAAGGAACGGCTTCGAGCTTGTGCACGTGAAGCCCTGTTTTTTCGGGGTGGCGTACCGTGTGCTTCTGCGCCGGAAGTCTATTCCGGCGGGAGGTGATGCGTGAGCCGCTATATCCTCGGAGTGACGGGGGCCAGCGGGGCGATATATGCTACCCGCACGGCGATGCACCTGAAGCGCCTCGGGCATGAGGTTTCGCTTGTGGTGACGGCGCCTGGCTGCGATGTTGTAAAGTTCGAAGGTCAGCAGGCGCTTTTCGACTATGCGGACCGCACTTTCGATGTCGATGATTTTTTTGCGGAATGCGCGAGCGGGTCTGCCGACTATGCAGGCATGGCTGTGGTGCCCTGCTCCATGGGCACGCTCGGTCGCATCGCTGCAGGGACCTCGGACAACCTGCTGGTACGCAGTGCGGACGTATGCCTCAAGGAACGCCGCTCCCTGGTAATTGTCCCCCGTGAGATGCCCTACAACCTGATCCATATCGAGAATATGGCGCGCGTGACGCGGGCGGGCGCTGTGGTGATTCCTGCTTCCCCGCAGTTCTATAGCAAGCCTGCAAGCATCGAGGAACTCGTGGATACTGTTGTCGCGAAAATCCTGAAACATCTGGGTGCGGCGTCGGCGGAAGACTGCGCCGAGATTGTGAAACCATGGAATAGTTCCGCCAGTCAGAAATTGCCCGCGGATGGCGGGTCGCAAAATGTGCTCGGGGGCCCTATATGCTGAAGAAGATATTAGAATTCGGGCACATGGTGCGCTTTAGCCATTCGCTTTTCGCGATGCCCTTCGCGCTTGGTTCCATGTGGGTGGCGGCGAACGGGTTCCGCGACATGACTGCTGCCGAGACTGCACGCATCGTGCTCCTGATTGTCGGTTGCATGGTGACCGCCCGCAACAGCGCGATGAGTTTCAACCGCATTGCCGATGCCGATATCGACGCGAAAAACCCACGTACGGCGAAGCGCCACCTGCCTGCGGGCCGCCTTTCGAAAAAATCGGTAATTGCGTTCCTTGCCATAAACGGCGTGCTGTTCGTTGCGTTCGCGTTCCTGTTGCAGCCTCTCGCAGGCATGCTCGCCTTGCCGGTATGGCTTTTGCTGCTTTCCTATTCCTACTGGAAGCGTTTCAGCTGGCTATGCCACTGGTTCTTGGGGTTTGCGATAGGGATGAGCCCGCTCGGCGCCTGGATTGCCATTCGGGGCGAGTTTGCGGTGTTCCCGATATTCTTGCTCGTGATTCTCATGCTCTGGATGGGCGGCTTTGACATCATCTACGCCACGCAGGACGAGGAAATTGACCGCCAGATGGGACTGCATTCCGTGCCCGCGCGTTTTGGCCGCAAGCGCGCCCTGCAAATTGCCTTCTGGAGCCACATTGCCATGCTCGCGCTCTGCGTAGCCTTCGGGTTCGTATGGAATATGGGTATCCCCTGGTGGGTGGTGACCGGGCTCATGGCCGCAGCAGTTCTTTATATTCATTTGTTCAGAAAATCCGATGACCTGGATGCCATGAACCGCGATTTTTTCCTGGCGAATGTCGCGATAAGCGTGCTTGTGATGGCGGGGCTCATCGTGTGGATTTGCATGGGAGGTGACGTCAATGCCCTTTATTAAGAAAACCGACGGAAAGTTCACGACCGAAGACAAGGTCAAGATGTTCCAGCAGATGGGAAGCGTGGGCGCGGTGATTGCCGTCGTGTTCGTGATTCTTATAGAGTCGGGCGTTGCGGGTGACAAGACTCCGCTTGCCGAGATGGGGCTTACCGCGATGATCGTGGTGCTCGCCGTATCGCTCATCGGGAGTATGTACTTTAAGCGGAAACTGTAGGCTAGATTTCCAGATCTGCGGAATAAACGGTTTCCATAGTCCCGTCATCGCATTCGAATAGCAGGCTGCCATCGGCGTTCATGTCGATGATGCGGCCTGTTTTCTTTATGGCGCCTGTGCCGCTGTCGCGGTTTTCATCGGTGCAATGGTTGTTCACGACGACGGTCCCGCGGGCGCCTATAAACTGGTCCATCTTGCGCCAGGCGGCGACCCACGGCGATATCCCGAAGGCGCGGAACTGCCCGATGGCGCGTTCCAGGCTTGCGATAAGCGACTGCAACAGTTTTTCACGGTTGACGCTTTGCCCGCAGATATCCCTGAGGGTGGTGACGGCGCGCCCGAGGTGCGCGTAGTCTGCGGGGTCGCTGTTCACGTTGATGCCTACCCCCATGCTGATGGCGGGAGCAGGCGGAATGTTAGTGGAGATCCCCGCCTTCGCGGGGATGACAGTTCTTTTTATATAAACTAATTCAGCGAGTATCCCGCAGAACTTGTGCTTGCCGCACAGGATGTCGTTCGGCCACTTGACGGTGATTTTCCCGATGTCGCTGTTGCCAAGCCCTTGCGCGTTGGAACTTTCTTGCAGGTCGCGGAATACTTCGGCGAATGTGAGCGATGCAACCTGCGTGATTTGCGGGGCCGAAGCAAGCGGAATACCTTCCAGCGGGATGATGATATTGAAGTAAAGGTTCTTGCCGGCGGGGGAGGCCCATGTGCGTTCGTGACGCCCGCGGCCGGCTGTCTGCGTGTCGGCGACAATGAGCGTGCCGGGTACGATTTCACCCGCGGAGGCGCGTGCCTTCATCAGGCTATGCGTGCTTTCTAGGGAAGCGAAAAGAAATGCAGGTGCGTCGCCAAATCCGCACAGGTGCCACTCATTAAAATTACGTTCGCAAGAAAACATATTCAAGTGAAGATCCTCGGACAAGCCGGGGATGACGAATCGGGCCTATTCTTCGTCTTCCTTCTGCTCCTGCAGTTCCTTGAGGGCTTCTTCGGGGAAGATTGTGAAGAATTCACGCTTGCGGTCTTCGAAGAGCTGCAGCATGCGTTCCTGTTCGAACTGCTCGCGGTCGATGTTCTGCATAAAGAACTCGTCGCGTGCAAAATCGCGGGTCGTCATCATCTTCTTCAGGTCATCGGAGATTTCCATGCGGTCCCACAGGATGTAGTACGACTGCACGTCCAGGCTACCGAAGATGTCGACGTTCAGGTGTATGGAATTTGCCTTGCTGGAATCGACGAGTTCGACCTTTGTTTCGCGCTTTTCGGGACGGAAAATCTGTGCGTCGCTCACGCCTTTCGAGAGATCCTGGGGAGGCTCTTCGGCAAATGCGCCAAGTGCGAGAGCACACAGGGTGGCACCGGCAAATGCGAACGTCTTATGTAGTTTCCCGAAAATCATATCCACAATATAACATCATTTAGGATAAAAGAAAAGTTATTTCTGCGTGCCTGTGATAAAAATCGCATTTTCCGCCGGCACTAGGGGGCTAGAGTGCGAGCGGCATCCAGGGCTTTACCACGTCGATGGACTTGAGGAGCCCTTGCTTGTTGCGCCTGATGGCTGCTGCGGCAATCATCGCGCCGTTATCGGTGCTGAGGCTCCTGTCAGGGATGCAGAACCGGATTCCGTGTCTGCCGCAGTAGTCCTGCAGGCGGTTGCGCAGCCATGCGTTCGCGCTTACCCCGCCACCGACGACGAGCGTCTTCATGCGGGTCTTCTTGAGCGCGTTGATTGTTTTTTCCACAAGACTCCCGACGATTGCATCTTCCAGCGAGGCGCAGATGTCGCACAGGTTTTTCTGGATATATTCCGGGTCGTGCGTCTCGGTGTAGCGCAGCACTGCGGTCTTGAGCCCGCTGAACGAAAATTCGCAGTTGTCGTGCGAGTGGAGCGCCCTCGGGAATTCGACGAACTTGCGGTTGCCGTTTTGGCCGAGCCTGCTGATGGTTGCCCCTGCGGGGTACTTGAGGCCGAGCAGTTTGCCACACTTGTCGAACGCTTCGCCTGCGGCGTCGTCGCGGGTGCGTCCGATGCTCGTGTACTTGAATCCGGGTTCTTCCATCACGAGTTCCGTGTGCCCGCCCGATACGGTGAGCGTGAGGAACGGCGGCTCGATATCTGGGTTGCTGAGCCATGCGGCTGCGAGATGGCCCTCGAGGTGGTTGATGCCGTATGCCGGGATGTTTAGGTCGCGGGCGAGGCCCCTTGCGAAACTCGCCCCTACAAGTAGCGGGCCCATGAGCCCGGGGCCTGTGGTGTAGGCAATCGCGTCGATATCCTTGAGTTCGATACCCGCTTCCTTGACGGCGGCCTCCGCGATGGGGGCAATCTTCTGCAGGTGGGCGCGTGCTGCGATTTCGGGAACGACACCGCCGTACAGGGCGTGCTCGTCTATCTGGCTGTAGAGCGGGTTGGAAATTACCTTGAGGGGGTCGTCCTGCAGTACTGCGCAGGCGGTCTCGTCACAACTGGATTCAATTCCGAGCCAAATCATTCAAGTTTCTCCTCGGCATCCTCGTCCAGCGAATCGGCGGGTGCGGCGAGTTTCTTGATATCTTGCAGCGACACCTTGTCGGGCGAGAGCTGTATGGCCTTGATGGACATCTCGCGGTTCACGCCCGAGGGGAGCGTGAGCTTTACGGTGGGCGTGAGGCTGTCGACATCTTCGATCTGGAAGCGGTTGAATTCCACGAACAGTTCGATGCTCGTGTTGCTGATGGAATCGAGCGTGCCTTCGCCGCCGGTTATTTCGACGGATACGTTGGGCGGGTTAAGCCTGTACGTTTCACGGTCGAACATGCCGATAAGCTGCACCGGGATATCGCGATAGAACTTCTTGCCGATTTTCTGGATGTTGACCGAAATGCTCGTGAGCGAGTCGCCCAGAGATACGTGTGCGGGGAACTGCTTGAAATCGAGCGGGATAGAGTACGTCGTGTCATGAACGAGCCCGCTGAACGATACGGAGTCTGTCGGGATTTCGATGATGCGCGTGATGACGTTCCTTGCGCCGGAAACCGTGATAAAGTCCGGTTCCAGCTTGGGCTCGTCGGTAAGCAGGTAGCCCGTTGCCGCATCGAAGGTGACCATGGAGCGCACGGGCACGTTGCGTTCGATTCGCGTGTCGAGGTCTAGGTCTATGAACAGGAGCTGGTTGTCGGGTTCAATGAACTTGATGTTTGAAAAGTTTGGTGCCGAGAAGTTCTTTTCGCCGATAGGCTTGCGGGTGGCGCCGAGTTCTGCATCCTGGAGGTCCACGATGATGGCCGCTGCGGTCGTATCGCCCTGCATGACCTTGGAACGCAGGCGCATGAGGTCGAACGGAGCGCCTTCCAGGGTGATGCGCATGGTGTGCGGCGGTTTCGAGGCGATGGCGAGCATTTCCGGGAGTTTCACGAGGCGCACGGGGATATCCAGCTCAACCTTGAACGTGTTGAGCGACACGACGTAAAGCCATAGTGCAATCCCGAAGATGAACGCTGTAATCTTTAATGCGATATGTTTCATAGATGCCCCGTGAAGCATTGAAAATTTAGTTATATTCAACGCGTGTTCGGACAACTCGGGTACCTAATATCGGAATCTTTTCGTGGATGGAAGCAGCATCGCACGGTCATATTGCCGTCGCTTCTCACGATTTTCCTGTGCTCGCTCCTTCTCGCGGCATCGCTCACGGTGCTTGGGGGCGTTTTTCGCGTGCTTTCTGCCGAAAGTTCTCTCTATACGGTCGAGGCTTTCCTGCCCGAGACGGTGAGCGAGGATTCCGTACAGGCGGTAAGGCAGAGACTTGAACATTTCAGGGGCGTGGAACGCGTCGAGTACGTGAGCGCTGATTCCGCGCTGGCCGATTTCCGCAGGCATTTTTCGGGCGAGATGCTCGACCTTGTGGACGAGAACCCCATACCGCCGTTTTTCCGCGTGTCTCTTGTGCCGGGAAACCAGAATCCGGCAGACCTTACGGAATTCATTGCAGCCCTCTCGCGCCTGGAATACTTCGAGGAGGTGCAGGCCCCGGTGGACTGGGCGACCCGCGTTTCGGAATGGAAGTTCCGGATGGTGTTCTGGCCTGTTTGTCTGAGCCTCCTTTTGCTGGTGACGCTCTCGCTCATTATCTGCAACTCGGTGCGGCTTTCGCTCCTGTCACGCAAGCTCCTGGTCGAGAACATGAAGTACGCCGGCGGAAGCCCGTTCTTTATCGAGTTCCCGTTCGTGCTCGAGGGCATGATGCAGGGGCTTGTCGGTAGCGGCTTTGCCGTATCGATCCTTCTTGTGATTGTTGAATCTATCGGCAGGGCAATTCCCCTTGTTGGCGAAAACATTGGCGGGCTCTGGGCGCTCCTTGGACTTGTGGTTTGCCTGGTCACGCTCGTTTCCGCATACTTCAGTTACCGCACCGTCCAGGAATTCCTGCTTGCGAAACGGAGCGAACGGGAATAAGCCATGCGTCTGCTGGTCGTTTTTCTCTGCTTGCTTGTAGGCCTTGCGGGTGCTGCCCCGAAAAAGACGGACGCCCAGATCAAGGAGCAGCGCAACGCCCTCAAAAAGCTTGAGTCCGACCTTGCGAAAAAGCGCGAGGAACTCGTGCTCCTGGAAACAGAAGAGAAGGGCGTGCTGAATACGATTTCGCTTTTGGACCAGAACCTGAACCAGACGCGCGTCTACATCACCGAACTTTCGAAAAACGAGAAACTCGTGCAGCAGGCGGTGGAACAGCTCAAGCGGGATATAGATTCCCTTGACCAGAAAATCCACGTGCGTAAGGAAGCTATGAAGGTGCGCGTGCGCAAGTTGTATGTAAACGGCCGCTACAGCGAGGCGGAAGTCCTGTACCGGCTGCTTTCCCGCGAAGGTGACCCGAGGCGGCAGGCGTACTGGGTGCACCACGTGCTGAACGAGGACCGAATGCAGGTGGAAATCCTGACGGCGATGGTTACGGAACGCGACGAGAAAAAGCGCGAGTCGGAAGAGCACCTGGTGGAACTGAACGGCCTGCGCGAAAAGAAGGCGCGGGAAGAGAAGGGGCTTGTAAGCCAGATGGGCAACCAGGAGCGCATGCTCCTGAACCTCAAGCACGACAAGGCGATGCAACAGCGCGCGCTGCAGGAATTCGAACGCAACCAGAAGGTGATGCAGGCCCTTATCGCGAAGTTGGAAGCGAAGCGCAAGAAGGAAATCGAGGAAGCGAAGAAGGCCGAGGCCGCCCGGAAGGCGAAGCAGAAAAAGCAGAAAGAAAAGAAGGTCGTGGAAAAGCCCAAGAAGACTATCGCGGGCTCGGTCAAGGGGCCGAAGTGCATGCCTCTGGAAGGCGAAATCATAAGCAACTATGGCCTGCAGGAACATCCGGTATTGCATATCGCCACGCGCAACCTGGGCGTAGAGATTCGCGGCAAGCGCGGGGCCGCCATACGTGCCGCTGCGGCAGGGACTGTCGTGATGGTCGCAGAAATTGACGGGCGAGGCCCTTCCGTGATTATCGAGCACGAGGGGGGTACGTATTCCGTGTACGGCCACCTGCGCTCCATTCGCGTGCAGGAGGGAAAAGAGGTGCGTAATTGCGAAGAAATTGGCGAGGCGGGCGATATCGCGAGTCTAAATGGAATTAAATTGTACTTTCAAGTTAGCGAAGGCACCCAGACGGTGGATCCGCTACAGTGGTTGAAGACGAAATGATCAAGTATCGCTTAAATGGTCCCGCGTCGCAGGAACGCCAGCGCATCCGCCTGATGGCGGCGCTGTGCGAGAACCGCTTCCCTCAGGCGGTCGTCATTGACGGTACTCCGGGAATCGGCAAGAAGGCGCTTGCCATGGAACTCTCGAAGGCGCTCCAGTGCACCGACATGTTCGAGCGCCCATGCGGGCAGTGCTTCGGCTGCAAGATGGCCGCCGACCCGGGAGCCGCCGACAACTGGGTGTTTCCGCTTACGGCCGCCGAGGCGCAGGCCAAGTCCGCCGAAGACGTGAAGGCGGGGAGCCGCGCGAAGACGCTTCAGGATATCAAGCAGGGCTATATCGAGCAGATTGTTGCTAACCCGTACCGCACCGACATCTTCGATGCGGGTGCCGAGATTTCGGTGAATCTCATCCGCGCCATGAAGTCGACGTTCGTGATGAAGGGCGACCGTACCCGCGTGGTGATTGTCGCTGAGGCGGACCGCATGAACGATGCCGCCTCGAATGCCTTCCTCAAGACGCTCGAGGAGGTCCCGCCCGATACGTACTTCGTGTTGACCGTGGCCTCGCGCGAAAGGCTGCTCCCGACGATACGTTCCCGTTGCCTTGCGATTCACCTGTCGTCGCTTACCGACGCCGAGGTGAAGGAGGAAACCCTCCGCATGCTGGGCGACGATGCCGACGAGGATCAGGTGTCCCGTGACGTGATAGGGCTTTCGCTCGGGTCTCCCGGCAAGGCGTTCTTCTATCTGGAAAATGCGAAAGCGCTTTGCGGCCTGGCGTCGGACTTTATCGTGAAGAGCCTCAAGAACGACTATAGCGCGCTTTTCGAGGAGCTTGCGGAAAACGACCTGACCGAAGTCTCTGAGGCGAACGGCTTTTTGGAAGTGCTCTCGTTCCTTATCGCCGACATCCTGCGCAAGCAGTCCGGTGCGGCGGTGCGCCTGCCCGATACCATGGCGGGTATGGACATGGATGCGTTCCCGCGGGTAGATGCGGATGCACTCGAGATGGCGCTTGCCACTGTGCAAGAAACTATGGAAAGGATAGCGAGCCGCCGCAGTACTGCGATGATGTGCCTGCAGTCGCTCGCCATAAAGCTTTTCGAGGGTTACAAGTAATGAACGACACCGTAGCTTCGACGCTTGCGCGGGAACTGGAAATCCCGCATCTGGTAGCGAGGCTTCTCGTATCCAGAGGGATCCGTACCGCATCTGCGGCAAACCGGATTCTGGACGACGGCTGCGGTGCAGAACTTTCCCCCTGGCTCATGAAGGGCATGGAAGATGCAGTGAGCTGGATTCTCGCGGTGCGCGAGAAGAAAGGGAAGGTGTTTATTTTCGGGGACTACGACCTGGACGGCATGACCTCGGTGACGCTCCTTTCGAGGTGCTTCGCGCAGATAGGGATTGAGTCGGAGTGGAGGCTCCCGAACAGGTTCGGCGACGGCTACGGGCTTTCCATTGCCGCCGTGGAAGAAATGTACAATGCGGGTGCACGCAACCTGGTGACCGTGGATACGGGCATTACAGCGAATGTGGAAATCGCCCGCGCGAAGGAACTCGGGATGTCGGTGATGGTCATTGACCACCATCAGCCCTCGGGGGACGCGCTCCCTCCGTGCGACGTGCTGCTCGACCCGCACCAGCAGGGGGACATGTACCCGAATCCCGAACTCTGCGGGGTGGGGGTTTCGTACAAGTTTATATGCGCGCTGTTCGAACGGCTCGGGATGGAATCTCCCAGGAACTTGCTCGAACTTGTTGCCCTCGGGACGCTTGCCGACCTCGTGCAGATGACTCCCGAAAATCGCTTCTTTACCAAGACCGGACTTGCAAGGCTCCAGAACAGCCAGTTGCCCGGAGTGCAGGCTCTGTATTCCTCGCTCATGAAACCGGGGAGCGCGGTCGGCGGCATCGATGTGATGTACAAGATTGCGCCGCTCCTGAACGCACCCGGCCGTATGGAAAAGCCGGACCCCGCGCTCAAGTTGCTCATGTGTACCGACGTGGCGAATGCTCCGGACCTGATGGCGGAACTGAAGGAATGGAACGCGCAGAGGAAGGCGAAGGAAGCAGAGATTACCGACATGGCGCTTACCCGCGTGAAGGAAATCTACGGCGACAAGATTCCAAAGGTGCTCGTGGTGGATGGCGCCGGCTGGCACGTGGGCGTTATCGGGATTGTATCTGCAAAGCTGGCGCAGGAATTTTGCCGCCCGACCGCGGTGCTCTCGATTGACGAGGGCATGGCGCACGCGAGTGCGCGCGCGGTCCCCGGTTTCAACTGGCACAAGGCGCTCTTTGAATGCCGCGACCTGTTTGAGCGCTGGGGCGGGCACGCGAACGCCGCGGGCTTCTCGCTCCCAGCCGACAAAATTCCCGAACTGCGCGAACGCCTGGCCGCTTCTGCCGAAGAGCAGGGCTATACCGGCGAGGCGTTCGATACCAACGAACCGCATGCCTACGATATCGACGTGGCGCTCGGCGAACTGATTGTGGAAGGCACGCGCCACCGCATCGAGAAGACGGTGCTTGACTATTTTGACAAGATGGAACCGTTCGGGGGGAACTTCCCGTATCCCGTGTTCCGTGCCGAGGGCGTGACCGTCCATCGGGTGAAGGAACTCCGCGGCGGACACCTCCAAATGGAAATCTCGCAGGCGGGTAGCCCCTCGTTCTCGGCTATCGCGTTCGGGCTTCGCAAGTGCAAGCCTCTCCTGGGCGGTTCGCGCAAGGTTTCCATCGTGTTCGAACCCACGTGGAACTATTTCAATAACAAGAAAACTATCCAGCTTTGCGTAAAGGCCATCGAGTAGGCCGTATGCAGAAGTTGCTCCCTTACTTTTTTTCGTTTGTCGTAGTTGCCGTCCTGGCGATATTCCTCTTCTATTCCGGCTTTAGGGAGTTGTTCACGGTAGCCGTTCCGGAACCGCCCGTCGAAGAACAGCCTGCACCCGAGGAACCGAAGGCGTTTACCGGGCGCGTCGTGATGCCCGACAGCGAAAGCATTCTCGTGCTCGAGAACAGCGCGGATCGCGACATCAAAAAAGTGGCTACGTATTTTTCGGGCCGTGCGGCGGGACTCCACTGGCTTGCGCGCCCGTACTTCAAGAAGCACCGCGATGCGGAAGATGTCATCGTGGGCATCCGCATGACCATCGATTCGCTCGGACGCATCACGTGCAACGAGATTGAGTACACGAACGCCGAAGACGAGAGCCTCAAGGACACCCTGCAGAGGCATATCGAGTATTACTGGCGGTATAGGAAAAGCGAGTACGGCACGACCGAAATCTGGCTCCCCATCCGTTTCCGCGCCGTTTATTGACCCACTATGAGATTAGGGCGGGCGCACGCACGGCTAGCCCTCCCTAAGGCCCTCCAGCAAACTCTGCCGACTGCCGACTAATTACCCCTTGAGAATCTTCAGCAGTTGTTCGGTGCGCTTCTCGATGAGGATGAACGCCTCGAACATGCGGGCCTCGCGCCACTTGGTCAGGTATTTCGCGCGCCATTCCGCGGCAACCTGGTCGGGAGCCTCGGGTGCGTCTTCGTTACGGTACCAAACTTCCTTCGTGATTTCGCGGATCATGTCGCCCATCTCGGCGGCAGGCTGCAGGCTGCCCTTGCACAGCAGCAGGGCGCGGAGGTTGTCGAGCAGCACTTCGTCGCTCGGGTTTTCCGAGTCGTCGCGGGCGCAGTCCCAGATTTCGCCGCGGTGGCGTTCCGTCCAGCCCATGAGGTGCTTCTCGGTGCGTTCGAGTTCACCCTTCGCGAGCTTTTCTTCCACGGCTTCGCGGGGGTAGTAGATGCTGTTCGGGTAAAATTCGATCATGGTCATTCCCAAGGTTAATGCCCGGGGCGGGACTTGAACCCGCACGAGGTTGCCCCCAAGGGATTTTAAGTCCCCAGTGTCTACCATTCCACCACCCGGGCAGGTGTGCCTGCCAAATATAGGAAATTTCGCCATTTTTCCGTTTGTTGTCCTTTTGTCAAGGCATTTTTCGGCAGAATCTTACAAAAAAGAACCATTCCGGGAAAAATTTGCTAGATTAAGAAACATGAAACACTTAGTGCTTATTTCCGCTGTCATGGCTCTTGCCATAAACGCCTTCTCTGCAGACGACAACGAGAAGGAATTCAAGGAACAGCTCGCCTCGCTCCGCGATAGCTACGCTTCCTCCATCAATATGGCTATGGAAGATGCCATGGAGGGCGACCCTGCCGGCTGGTTCAAGGCCCGCAACGAAGGTCTCGATGCCGACTGGGACGACCTGGAATTCGAACCGCCCACCCTTTCCCTGTTCTCCATCGAGGAAATCCCCTACGGGTTCAAGATTTCGGGCAGCAACCACGATTTCCAGCTCAATGCCGAGGTTTTCGTCTGGACCCGCAATACCGACATCCAGTACACGATTACCTACCTTGATGGCACGAACGAGGCCGCCAAGGAGATTGCGAAGGAAGTGTTCCAGAACGAGCAGTCCGACTACCCGTCCAAGTGCGCGAAGGGCGCCGTGACCTGCTACAACGGTAAGTCTACCTTCGGCGAACTGAAGAAAAAGGGCAAGAAAAAGAAGAAATAATCACTTTTTTCTTACGGGTAAATAAATTTTTACCCTTTTCCCGAAATTTTATATATATTAGAAAGAGCCCGGTCCTGTTTTGGCGCCGGGCTCCGGATTTTTGTACCCTGAAAATTCGTGAAATTGCTAACTTGTTGAGTGTCAATGGATTGTTGTTTTGTCGGAGTCTAGGAAATATGGTCAACTGTTCTAGAAAGCTCGGTTTTACCCTGGTTGAGGTCCTCGTGGTGGTCGCCATCATGGGCATTCTTTCCGGTATCGGGGTGGCTAGCCTGCGCAGTGCGGTTGCGAACAGCCGAATCAAGGACGCCGGTATCAACGTGACCGCTTTCATGCAGCGGGCGGCGAACGAGGCTACGCGGTTGAACGAGAAACTGGCAGTCAATGTTGAAAGCGGCAATAAGACGTTGAGGCTCTACAAGTGCAATGCTGTTGATGGTAACGGAATTTGTACCAATTTTGGTGATACGGTTGACGAGATGACTCTTGAATCGTCGAACGCTTTTGTTACGGATAAAAATTGTCCGGACTTGACTGGTGCCAAGACGACACCGGCGACCGTCGTGACTCTCGTTCCGAAAATAGGGGTATCCCCGATTCCAACGTCGTGTCTCATGGTGCGTTATGGTGGTACCGACCGTTATGCGGTTTCAATCAAGTCCCCGACAAAGTTCTCTATGTATTATGAGTTGAGTTACGATTCTGGTGCGAGCTGGTTTGAACCGTAGGTGTGTTATGGATAAGTTAATAAAGAGCAAGAAAGGTTTCGGTATCACGGAGGTGCTTATCTCCGCGGTAGTTCTCGGTCTTTTGTACATGGCGATTCTCCACATGCAGACGGGCAACCGCGAGGCTTTGCTCCGTATCCGCGGCCGTGACGGTGCCATCGAGGTGGCGCAACAGGTCATCGATTCCCTGAACCGTATCGGCATCGCGTCCATTCCCGACCCGACGAGCGTTGCTTCTGGAGACGAACATATCAAGGAAGGTAACTATGTATGGGAGTGGGACGATATTTCGCGTTCCTGGGACCGAGGCGAAAAGGTCGGTGGTGGCCACTCCACTATCGCTTATACCCCGACTGTGACTGTGTCGCCGGTTGAGGATTATACCGCGAAAAGTGTGTCGTACTATACTGGCGCCGATACAATAAGGCACGTCTACGCCAAGCAGGTGAACGTGCAGGTGTCCTGGCAGTTCAAGGGCTCCACGCAGTCCATAAACATGTCCACCGTGATACGCTAGGCCGTCTTGCCTGTAATCTGTGCCGGGATTTGCTCCCGGCCTTTCTTTTTTGTTTGCGAGCCCGTTCCATTTATTATACATTTACTTACATACAGTAAAAACAGGAGTTTCCAGATGGCCGGGAAATCTACCCTCTTTAAGACAGCTGTCGCGTTGGCGTTTTCTATTCTCATAGCTACCCCCTGGGCTGCGGGCCTTTCGGATGAGCAGGAAGGTGCGTCCAAGTTCTATTGCGTAAAACTGACGCGGGATGTCAATTATAATGCTGCAATCCAGTTGTCGCAGCAGAATGCATCGTACGAACCGGACTCGGGCGAGTCGTGTTTCGAAAAATGGGATTCTCCGGAGGGTTACCAAACGGCATATGAGTTTATTGGCGAACTTCTCTATAATTCTAACGTTCAGCCAGAAGCGTTGTTGCTTGCTTCGGATATCGACTTCGGCGGTTATGACGGGCAGACGCGGTCGTGTAACGAATATTTCAAGCCATTCGAGTTTGATATTACGTCTCAGATAAAACTTACAAGTGCGGAAGACGGTATCTATACGATTAGGGGAATCTGTTATACCTCGCTTTCTGATGAGGCTTCGTTTGGCGGAAACCTGATTGGTTCCATTCAGAACGTCCGGTTCGAGAACATTCGTCTGGAATCCCTTACCTTTGCGAGCCTTTTTGGCACGGCTGTGAATGAACCCGAAGTGAATAATGTCTATGTTGCAAACGCGGCCATAAGTGCCCCTGTAGCGGGCCTTTTCGTTTCGTCGTCGGTCGGGCTTTATGTGACGGATTTCGAGGGAAGCTCCATTCAGGTCCGTTCTGTTCCCGATATGGACTTGAATGACGCTGTCGATTTAATTTATCCTTCTTCGGTCGCGATTGGAGGCCTTGCGGGCAGCGTGTCTAATATGTTTGCGGTCGGCGTCTCCGTAGATGGCCTTAGCGTGTCGAACAACGCATACCTCTGGGATGGCGCCCATCACTTTGTCGAGGAGGTTGCCATGGTTGAAGCGCACATAGGTGGAATTGTTGGTCATACAGGGCGTGTCGAACTGCGCCGGGTGGGGCTTGACAGATCTTTGTTGAGCGACGATGCTTCTGCGGGAAAAAAGCAAATGTCTTACCTGGGCGGACTTGTCGGCTCGCTTACGTACAATACGATGGTGTGGTTCCATTCCACCTACACCTCTAGCGATATCACTTGTTCATTGGAAAGGGGCCCGCAACATTGCAAGGCGGGTTATCTTGCAGGTTTGGCTGTATTCTCTGATTCCCTTTCCAAGAATGCGAACGATATAAGTATAGTCTCGAATTTCCATTACACCGAAGCCGTCAATGATTCCGCTTCTGGCATGTTTGGTGAAGCTTACTGCGATTACCTGAAGCCATATATGCCGGATAATGAGCAGGGCCTGGAACATATATCCTGTGCATACGAATTCAATACCTTTGGCGAGCTTTCTGTGTTGGATGATGAAAACGGGGAAACCACCTTCGCTCCCAAGGCCTATGCCCACGGCAACTACCGAAGCGCAGCCGGGAATGCGGTGGCGACGGACAACTTTAACTCGGACACCTACATGTTGGGTGGAGATGCGCGCGAAGCGGTCTCCGTGGGTATCATTGAGAAAGAGTACATGCAGGGCCAGGCGTTTGCCGATGTCCTGAACCGTTTCAATGCAGATTATGGGAACACCTCGGTGGAATGGATTGCTGACACTTCTCGCGTTTATCCGTATGTCGCATCGACTTACTACGGTGTAAATGCGGGAGTCTCCAACGTGCACAGGATTGTGTTCATGCTTGACTGCATCGAGTCGGGATGCCTTACCGAAAGCGAGGAGCGCATGCTTGGACAGTTTAATAATTACCGGATGGGTACTAACGAGTTCGAGTTCGTGACGGATGAATCTGGAGCAATCACGAATACGGCGTGGCTCGAATTTGCGGCTAGTCTAGAACAGCCGAATGCTGACCGCGACCCTGTTCATTGGGAAAGTTCGAACGACAACGGTCCGTACAAGAAGTTCTCTGCGGACGAGGCGTACGACGGCGACTACGTCTTTAAGCTTATGCCGGGCGAGGCGCAGGAGGAAACGACCGAAGAGTTTGCCTATGCGTTCTTCGGGAAGGGAATCGATTACGACCAGACCATCATAGAACTTATCAGTTACGATGGCGAAACAGTCGAGAATAAGGGCTCACAAATCGACATGATGAGTTACTCCGGCGGAAGCCAGCCCATTTCGCTCCGGGCGGGCAAGGTGATGCAGATTTTCTCGCGCAACCCCGTGACTACGGACGGTAGCGATTTCAAGGGCTGGAAGGTCCGCGCCGAGATGACGTTTACAACCAACGAAACTGAACTGAAGAAGATTGCTTTTGCGGGTATGGACATTCCCGTGGATGGCGATGGATACTTTAGCTTGGGCGAGAACTGGGAATCGCTTAATGCCCGGTTTGAAAAGGCTTTGGGTGAGAATGCCAATGCCCTTACAGAAAGTCGTTCGATTGCGCTTGCCATATTCCCCGCGGGCTTCGAGGATGTAAACGGCGTGGATGATGATGGCGAAAAACAGGAGGAAGTCGAGGTTGTCTACCCGGCGCTGTTCTGGTCGGGTAACGCTATCCAGCTAGCCGTGAAGACGGACGATTTCGTGAACGAGGAGGGAGCGCCCTTCGTGAGCGTGATGCTTGAGAACTTGAGCGACGAACCGCTGCTGGATACCCTGATGGAATTCCCGAACGGCGGTTGGCCCGAGGTGTTCACGTGGGAAAAGTACCCGCTTGCCGCGGGCATGTACCATGTAGTCGCAAAGATATACAACGGGAAGGGCGACAATCCGGACGTGCGCGAATGGACTTTCGAGGTGAAAGACGTAATCGAGAACGATTGTGGTGACTGCTGGCAGATGGTTGCGCTTTCGAATGTCGATTTCGAGAAATACGAGTGGAATGACAATGAGGTGTTCTACTGGTGGGACGAATTCGCTATTTATGGCAAGTACTGGCAGTACAAGGAGTTTACGAAGAAGGACTCCCCGGAACACGTGAGGGGGTATTGGTATCACTCGCTTGAAGGCCGTCCGCTTGTGCTCAAGGACGAAGCCTTTACCGGCGAGGCCGTGTGGCATCTCGATAGCGTGAATACCGGCTGGAACATGGTGGCCAACCCCTATGGCTGGAAGATGAAGATTGGCGTTGCTGGCCAGGAAAATCGGGAAGAAAAGCCTGAGTTGGAATTCTGGCGCTGGAACAAGCAAACCGGTCAGTACGACCCGCCTGAAGCTGTGGAGGAACTTGAGCCTTACGAGGCTGTGTGGGTAAAACTCAATCGCGGTCCGGAGATGGATTGGAGTCTTCCGGCAACGCCGGCCTTTGTCGATTTCGTGAACGAGGATGGCGAAATAGTTCATGTGAAGTCACTCAACAAGAAGGGCGTGCTTGCGAAGGCGGCCGGCGCCGACGGCTGGGCGTTGCAGGTGGAACTTTCCGATGCGAACGGCAAGATGGACAGCTGGAACATGCTCGGCGCGGGCAAGGCTGCGTGGGATTCCGAAGAACCGCCTGCCGGCATGGGCAACCGCGTGAACCTCAGCATCGTGGATGCGGGCAGGCGCCTGGCAAAGAGCGTGAAGGCTTTGGGCGAAGACGCATACGAATGGAACGTGGAACTTTCGGCGACAAGCGCGCGTGCAGGTTACCTGAAGTTTGCGGGTATCGACGGAATTCTCGCGAGCGGGCTTCGCGTGTTCGTGACGGTCGATGGCGTGACTACCGAAATGCACGACGGCGAAAAACTGCAGGTGATGCTCTCCACGACGGCGAAGTCCGCGAACATCCGTGTGGCGAAGTCTGCAAGGAAGGTTGTCGCGAGCACTTTGCAGGGCTTGCGCGCTCATGATCTGGGCTCTGCACTGCAGGTGGGATTCGATGTGGGCGAGGGCCTTGCGGGTGCGAATGCGCGCGTGGACCTTGTGGATACGAAGGGCCACGTCGTGAATACCGCAAGTTTCAAGGCCGAAAACGGGCGTAACGAGGTAAGCCTCGAGAGGCCGGTGCTCGGGCTCTACGTATTGCGCGCGGTTGTCGGGCGCGAGATCGCCGTGCAGAAGATTATGGTGAAGTAAGAGACTAGGGAGGGTCCGTACTACTCCCCCTCCCTAAGACCCTCCCGACGCGCGCATAATCGCCTAGGATAGGGTAGGTATTTTAGGGTGGAGGCGATTAAGCGCACGGGCACACCTTCGGTGTGCATTACTGTTTTTTTTCTAAATTTAGCGCACGATGGCAGAGAATTCCCTGAACACAGGTGCGAAAAAGCCGGATTACTTTCCGGCGATTGATGGCCTGCGCCTTCTCGCGAGCATAAACATCGTGATGCTCCATCTGGGGAGCTCGAATGCGCTCGCCTACATGGCAAACAACACCTGGCTCATGCCCGTCTTTACCGCCCCGGCATTTGCGGCAGGCATATTCTACGTGTTCGCGGGGTTCCTCTTTGCAAGCAAGTTCAGCGACCCGGAACGCCGCATACCGGTAATCCCGTTCATGTTCGCCCGTATAGCGAAGCTATACCGGCTCCACTTCTTCATGACCCTCCTCATGTTCGTGGTGCTCGTGTTCAAGTTCAGCGGCTACACGCACTTGCCCGGCCCAGGCGAAATCGTCGATTGCGCCTCGGCGGGGCTCGCGAAGATGTTCCACCCCTGGCGTAGCCTGCTCCTGCATCTTTCGCTCACGTGGTCCATCGTTCCCGACCTAGGTATGAAACTCAACGAACCCAGCTGGTCGCTCACGAGTTTCTTCATGTGCTATGCCATCACGCCGTGGTTCAGCCGCTGGCTCTTTAGGCAGAATCGCCGCACCCTCTGGATTCTCTTCTTCGCGGTGTTCGTCCCGGGCATCGCGTGGGCGGTGACTTTCGGGCTTTCGGGCAACCTCTGGTTCGACAGTTACGATGAAAAGTACAGGTTCTTCCACATGTTCGCGCCCGTGCGCGTGTTCGAGTACATCTTCGGCATGGTCATCTTCCGCCTGTACAAGGAAGGCTTCTTCGAGTTCCTCAAGAAGGACTACGTGAGCGGAATCGTTCAGGCGTTGCTCCTTGCCGCCCTCTACGGGAGCCTGTTCCTCATGTCGCCCTCGTTCAATCCCGGCGTGAACTACTTTATCCACCATAGCGTCGCCGTGTTCATCTACGGGCTGTTCGTGCTCTCGCTCCTTTCTAGCAAGGGATTCATGGCGCGGTTCTTCTGCATCGGCATCGTGCGCAAGGTGGGCCGCGCGAGTTTCTACCCTTACCTAATCCACCTGCCGCTCATCACGATTGCTTGGGGTATATGCAACCTGAACACTCCCAAGAACACGCTCCTCTTTATGCTGTTCGTCTACACGGTGAGCACGCTCTACATGGAGTTCAAGGTCTGGAACAAGAAGCGCAAGAAGCGCCTTGAGCAGGCAAAATAGTCCTGCCCCGGTGTGCTCCCGCTCACATCTCTCTGCGAAGGTTTAAAAATCTTTACCGTACTTGCCTGTTTTTGCGAAAAAACGGAACTTTTTGTCGCCGAGTGCAAGTTATTTATTACATGATTGGGGTGGCGGTTTTTGTTCAATCAAATTATATTTTAGATGGGTGGGAATAACAACAAAAAAAGAGGATGTTGATGAAAAACTTCTTTAAAGCAACAGTGTGCGTGGCCGCCCTGGCCGCAACTTCTGCCATGGCGGGCTCGTTCCCGTTCCCGCAGAACATGAAGAGCCCTCACGGCTACACGATCCCGTTCGCGGATACCCAGGTCATCAAGGACCACTTCAATCTGTGGAAGCAGGCCTGGTACCAGGATAAGGGCGATGGAAGTGCCTGGGTGCTTGCTCCCGAAGGTACCTGCTCTACGGTTTCTGAAGCTATTGCCTACGGCATGTTGATTACCGTGTATATGGATGAACAGGGCATGTTTGACAAGCTCTACAAAACCTGGACAAACAATGCCGTGAATGGAAACGGCGGTATGAACTGGCGTATCGGTTGTAGTGGCGGAACAGGTTCTGCATCTGACGCTGACTTCGATGCGGCCCTCGCCCTTATCATGGCTTCCAAGCAGTGGGGCGGTAATTACCTCAACAATGCCAAGTCGCTTATCAGCTGGATTGCCTCGAACGATATCAATGGCAGCCAGATCAAGCCGGGTAACGCCTGGAACGATGCATTCAACCCCAGCTATGCCACTACAGCCAACTTCAAACTTTTCCAGGACGTGGCAGGCGGTTCCTGGAATAACGTGATTTCTCAAGCCTATACCGACCTGAACGCTTGCCAGAACAGTAAGTCCGGCCTCGTGCCTGACTGGTGCTCTTGGGGAGACCATAAGCCGACCAAAACAAGTGCATCTGTTGCGCAGGACGAAGATCCGGGCTTCTTCGACGATGCTGCCCGTACTCCGTGGCGCATGGCTTGGGCTTACTACTGGTACGGTGATACCAAGGCACAGGCCTTCAACAAGAAGATTAACGACTGGATGATTCCGACTGCCCGTACGGCTAGCGGCATCAACTCCGGCTATTTTGTAAGCGGTCAGGCAGTGACCTCCGAAAAGCGCAACTTCGTCTCTTCTACCTTCTCGGGTGGTATGGGCATGGCTGCGTCTTCCTTTGACGACGCTGCTTCCAAGGACTTCATGGAATCGGTGTACAAGACACTTTCCAACCTGAAGAGCTGCAAAACTGCTAGCGGCTGTGGAGAAGGCAGCAATTCCGGTGAAAAGTACTACCCCTCCACTCTCAACATCCTCTACCTCCTCCTCATCACGGGTAACATGCCCAACTTCTACGACATGACGGGCTTTACCCAGTTCACTCCGGACCCGAGCCTCGCCAGCGGTGTTTCTACTGCCGAAGGCGTGCAGCAGGCTTCCAGGGATTCTACGGTCGGTGTTTCCGGATTCTGGAACTGGGGTGCATACCACGACAAGCTCGGTATCGGTACCGTGATGTCTCCGGATTCGGGTACGTCTCCGCTCTACAAGACCGGCTGCGAAATTACTGCAGAGGCCACCATGGAAATCGGTCCGGAACCGGAATGGACGCAGGCCAAGGCTGATGTGTGCAAGAATACTCCGGCTCAGTGCGAACTCAAGTACCCGAGCGCCGGTATCGCCATGTCGTTCCTCTCTAATGACAAGAAGGGCGTTAACCTCGATGCTTTGAAAGTCAAGTATGTCCGTGTGACCGCCAAGACCAAGGGCCCCATCCGTATGGCAATCCTCAACGAGGCAACTGCCGAAGCGGGGGCTGAACCTGGCATTTATGTGGATCCTACGGACGATTACACGGCCGTGACTTATGACCTTACTCCGGACCAGTTCGGTTTCAAGGGTACCAACAGCCAGTCTATCGATATTCTTGACTGGGTCAATGTTTCCACCGCTCCCTCGGGTGAAGATATCATCAAGGTGGTCAAGGGCCTCAAGTGGGAAGTCAAGGACGCCAAGGGTGGTTTCGGTTCTGTCTCCATCAAGGCGATTGAATTCCTCGATGCCAATAAGCAGGTGATTGACCCGGTCTTGATTACCGGTATTACGGTTCCTGCCACCCAGTGCGGCACCAACCCGGGTACGGATGCATTCGTGTTCCGTTCTCTCACCCCGAGCGCGAAGGTCATCGCTTCTGGTTCCCAGATCCAGGTGCTTGGCGCCAAGGTCGGTTCCGACTACGCCGTGTTCAACATGCAGGGCAAGGTCGTGAAGGCCGGCAAGATCTCCGGTGCAACGCAGGGCATCTCTGTCGCCAACAGGGGCACGTTCCTCGTGCGCGTCGACGGCAAGATCCACTCCGTGACCGTGAAGTAATTCACTAGCAGACTCTTTTAAGAGAACCGTGGCCCGCAAGGCTGCGGTTTTTTTGTAGGCATAATTGTATGAACTTGCCCGCGACTCTCGGCTTTTGTATATTCTTTGTCGCGGGACTTGAATCCCGGCTTTTTTGGAGTTTAGAATGGATATTGGTGCACTTCATTTTCAGAATCCCGAAGCCTTCTGGCTGCTCGTTTTTGTTCCTGTACTTATAGCCCTGTACGTGTATCGCCAGCGCAAACGTAAGAGAACCATCAAGTTTCCTGCCCTTTCCATAGCGAAGCGGGCTGTTCCGAGCCGTCGTGTGCGTCTGCGCCACATTGTGCCCGCGTTGCGCCTTGCGGCCCTCTGCTGCTTCGTGGTGGCGCTTGCCCGCCCGCAGAATGCGATGGAAGTGGAATACACAAATACAGATGGTGTGGATATCATGCTCGCACTCGACGTTTCGGGTTCCATGGGCACGCTCGACATGCTGACCCGCGCGGAGCAGGCGAAGCTCGGAGTGATGAACGCCGAACGCATCCTCAATTCCGGTGAATACTGGAAATATAGCCGTATGGGTTACGCGCAGGGGGTGATTGCGGACTTTATCCAGAAGCGCCACAGCGACCGTATTGGGCTTTCTGCCTTCGGTAGCCGTGCCGTGACGCAGTGCCCGCTTACGCTCGATTACGGGAGCCTGCTCGAGATATTGAAGGCAACGGACGAGCTTGCGAAGGATTCCATTATCGCGGGTCGCACGGCGATTGGCGATGGCCTGATGAACGCGCTTGCACGCCTGCAGAAGTCCGAGGCAAAATCGAAGGTGGTGGTGCTCCTGACTGACGGGCGCGACAATGCGAGCGTGATTTCGCCGGTCCGTGCCGCGGATGTGGCGCAGTCGCTGGGCGTGAAGGTCTATACCGTGGGCGTAGGCAAGAGGAGGGGCAAGATTCTCGCCTTCCAGCAGAACCCTTGGACGGGCGAAATCTCGTGGGGCGAACGCGACATCACTCCCGAAGAGGAGGTTGACGAATCTACCCTCAAGGAAGTCGCCGCAAAGACGGGAGGCAAGTTCTACCGCGCCGAGAACAAGGAACAGCTCGAGGAAATCTACTCGGAAATTGACCAGCTCGAGAAGACCGAAATCGAGACGGTCGCCTACGCGCGGTATGCCGAGAAGTTCTACCCGTGGCTCCTGGCGGGAGCCTTCCTGATTCTGCTGGAGCTGCTGCTCGCGAATACGCGCTTCGTGCGCATTCCGTAATTATAGCGGTGTCGCGGGCTTGATGCAGTTGCTTTCGGCTTTCTCGAGGAACGTGTCTATTGTGCGAGTCTCGGACGTGCCGTATTCTGACCAGTGTATGCTGAACGTGATGGGCCACGGACCCTGCAGGAGTTCCGTACTCGATGCGCTTGCTGCAATCAGCTTGTTTGCAAATGCCTCGATTTCTGCGAAGTCGCTGCATTCGGTAACAATCGCGAAGGTCGCCTTGCCGTAGCGGGCGATAAACGTGCCGCGCTGGACGCTCTGCTCGCGCAGGAATGTCGCAAGTTTCTGGAGGGCGACCACGCAGGCCTTTTTGCCGTGCTTCTTTTTCCTTGCCTTGAAATTGTCTATCTCTATCTTGAGAAGGAATAGCCTCTTGGCCGGGTCCTGGCTCTGCGTGATGGATTCCAGGTACGACGACAGCTTGTTCGTGTTGTTGAGCCTTGTTGTTAGGTCTACGGTAATATGCTGTCGGGTGCGGTACATGTGGATAAACAGGGTAACGAGGACGAATACTGTCGAGGTTATGGGGAGCTCGTAGAATTTCGCCTGCAGGATCAGGGTGAGTAGCGGGATGAGCATGACGATTGCGATTATGTAGAAACACCGCCTATGGAGCTTGTTGGTGCATTTGCTTGCCTTTTTTAGGCAGAGTCCGGATGCCGCTGCAATGTAGAGGATGGAAAGCATGTTCAGCAAGGCCCATAGGTAGGGATTCATGTCGGTTGGTCCATCCGTCAGGTGCATCAGCGCGTCGACGAGGGCGATTGCGCTGACGATGACGCTCGGGCCTATGATGGGGATGAGCCACTTGCGCAACGTGTAGGTATTTGCCGATGTCGAGTAGAAAACGGAAAGGAACCAGCAGCAGCCCATGCAGATACAGGCGATGATCTTGAAACTATTGATAAGCCTGATAATGGGAATGTTTGATTCGGGAACGAGTAGCCCGAGCGAGTTCATCACGCTGAATAGGATGGATGTTTCTACAAGGCACTGGAATGCGCGTGCCGATTTCTCCAGGACAGCACGTTCCCTGTTGCCGTACCATATCATCAGGTACACGATAACGCTGATAATGTCGATTTCGATTCTAAAAGCGTCTATTCCCATAATCACTGTCCGATAAGTAAAATATATCTTTTGCTTAACAATAATAACAATTTATTCGAAAAAAGCATTTTTTTGTGATTATTGGGCAAAATAATGCAAAAAACGGGGCAAAAAAGGCTGTTTTTTGTATATTCAGGGTGTCGCGGGACGCGTGCCCGCAGTTTTCCGATTCCGGAGGATTTGATGCGTTTTGCTGAACCGAACTTCTTGTGGTGCCTGTTTACGCTCCCGCTATTTGCGCTGCTGTTCTACTATGCCTACCGCCGTCGCAAGAAACTTGCCGCAAGGTTTGTCTCGCTCTCGATGCTCCCGAAACTCTCGACGAGCGTATCGCCGTGGCGCAGGCTCGTGAAGGTTTTCTTGCTCCTGCTGGCGCTTGCCTTCCTGTTCGTGGCTCTTGCCCGCCCGCAGTGGGGCCGCAAGATGGAGCATATCGAGCGCAGGGGTCTCGACCTTGTGCTTCTGCAGGATATTTCGCTCTCGATGCTGGCCGAGGACGTGAAGCCGAACCGCTTGGTGCGCAGTCGCCACGAGATTTCGTCGTTCCTGGAAAGTCTTTCGGGTGACCGCGTGGGCCTGGTCGCGTTCAGCGGCGAGGCGCAGGTGATGGTGCCATTGACGCTTGACTATGGAACTGTGCAGATGATGCTCCGGGAGCTGAATCCGGGCTGGCTCATGCCGGGTACGAACCTGGAAAATGCCATCCGCAAGGGGATGAGCCTGTTCAGGAATTCTGGCGGGGCGGGCAAGTACTCCGTGATGATATTGATGAGTGACGGCGAGGAACTCGAGGATGCCGCCGTGAATGCCGCGAAGGAAGCGGCAGAGATGGGTATCAAGATTTATACCATCGGTATCGGCAGTCGCGAGGGCGTGCCCATACCGGTGAAGTCGCGCAATGGCGATGTCGCCTACAAGAAGGACATGCAGGGGAATATCGTGACGACGCGCCTTGAGGAAGGGACGCTCCAGGAGATTGCGAGTGTGACCGGTGCGCTGTATTTCTACGCGAGCCCGGGCGAGTTCCAGTTGCAGAAGGTGTTGACCGAGATTGCGGGCATGGAGAAGAAGGAACAGGCGTCCGACCGCATGGAAAACTATCAGGACCGCTACCAGATTTTCCTCGGGCTAGCCGCCCTCCTGTTCCTGATAGAGGCTGTCGTGTCGGAGCGCGGCCGCCACCGCAAGCAACTCGCCGGCCGTTTCAGCTAAGGGCCTGTGGCGACGCTCTCTCTTATTTATGTTGGCTTCGGACGAGACTCGCACGCTCTTTTGTAAGTCTTAAAACCAAAGGGGCGGCACACCACGAGCCGTCCCTTGGTTCGTGAGCCGTAGGCGACTCGTATTGCGATGTTATCGCATAAACCGGCGCCTCAACAATAGAAACAAGTAAACTTGTTTCTGCTGCACTCGGCTTAGGTTTATTTAACGAGTCGTCGCAGGCGAAAGTGAGTGAGGAACCGTAGGTTTCAAAACCTGAAACGACGAACGAACGGTCTCGTAAAACTTAAAACCAAAGGGGCGGCACACCACGTGCCGTCCCTTGGTTTTAAGGAGAATAGAGAAAAGCCCTTCGGGTGGATTTGTCTCTCTTGGAGACGGGCGGCTCGCGTTTGCGACACCGAGTTGATATCCACCGGAGGGGCTCAATAAGTAATATAACGCCTTTTTCTAAAAAAGGGCGGGTCGACGCGAAAATCAATACTCCAACTTGGAAGAAGCCACTCCCGCAGGCATTAAAATCTATATTATAGACAATGCGAAAAGTTTATAGTTCATTGTTTGGCCTGGTGAGTGGGGTCGCCTGCATTGTGGCGTGCTCCTCGGCACCGGAACCGTCCGCCGAACCCGTGGCGCAGCCCGCGCCCGCCCCGGCCGTGGAATCAGCACCCGTGCAAGCGGCCGCCGCACCTGCGGATACCGAGAAGGGGCCCACGCTGCCGGCATCCTACAAGGATATTGTCTACCCGGAATACAAGTACGTGGCGCCCTACCCGAAGGACTACCGCGTAGAAATTGCCGAAGGCATTTCCGGTTACATCGTTGCCGATTCTAGCCTCCCGCTGGTGAACCTCTCCGTGTATTTCGATAATCCGGAAGTCGCTTCGACCATCAAGGATGCTGCCGCCTCCGGGATGGTAGGCGCCATGTTCCGCCGTGGTGGCAGTACGCACATATCGGCGCACGCCCTCGACGATACGCTCGAGTTTATCAGTGCGGGCCTTTCTACAAGCTCCGGTACCTGGATTTCCAGTTTCTCGATAGATTGCCTTTCGAAGGACTTCGCTTCCATGCTGGATATGGCGGGGAAGGTAATTTCTTCTCCCGCATTCGACGCGAAGCAGCTTGAAATCGTGAAGACGAACTACGTGACCTCCCACGAACAGCGTTACGACACTCCCGCGAAGGTGCTTTCGGCCTTGAGGACCAAGGTCAACTATGCCCCGAACCCGAGGCTGTGGGACCCAACTCTCGAAGAATACAAGAAGGTTTCCGTTAACGACATGAAGCGCCTTTCGGTATCTACCTTCGCGTCCAAGCACATCGTGTTCGCGCTGTCGGGTGACGTGAAACGCGACTCCGCGGTTGCCATGCTCAAGGAATTCTTCGCGACGCTTCGCAAGTCGGCCGATGCGAAGGCGAAGCCTTCTCCCTACAGTGCCCCGCAGCCGCTCGTGTTCCTGAACAAGCCGGGCACCTACGTGGTGGACAAGGATATCACGCAGGCGAATATCTCGATGAACCAGCCCTTCGTGAAGCGACCGCATCCGGATTACTACCCGACGGCTGTCGCGAACTTCATTCTCGGTGGCGGCAGTTTTGCCTCGCGCCTCATGACGCGCGTACGTAGCGACGAGGGCCTTGCCTACCACATCAGCAGCCGTGCGGGCAACGACTACCGCGATACGGCGATGATTTCGATCAGCCTGCAGACGAAGGTGGAATCCGCCGCGTTCGCGCTGAAGCTCGTGTTCGAGGAAATCGAGAAACTTGCGAAGGATGGCCCCACGGAAGAGGAACTCGCGATGGCGAAGAAGACTCTCGTGGAAAGCCTTCCCGGCCTGTTCGATTCCCCGTCATCGACGGCGGCAATTTTTGCGGGCGATGAACTGCTGGGCAAGAGTCCGGACCATTACCTCGACTACGTGAAGGAAATCAATGCCGTGACCGCCGACCAGGTGAAGGCGATGATTGCGAAGTACTACGCCAAGGACAAGATGACGATATCTGTAGTGGGTCCGGTCGCAAAGCTTGAGGCCCTGAAGCCCTTTACGGTTGTCCCGCTCGATAGTCTCGATATCAGGTAGTCTATGTTCAGGGTCGTTTCGGAATATCTTTCCCGTCTGACTGTCGCGACACTGCTCGTGATGCTTGCGGGCGTATGCTCCCATGCTGCGGGTTCCGACAACATGCTCGGGGCGGATTCGGTTGTCCGCAACAGACTCCTGAAACAGCTCGGTAACGAGGACGACCTGCGCTCGCTCTGCTCCGGTCTCAAGACTTGCCTCAACATCGACTATCCCGGTTGTTCCGCCGGCGATAAGCACCCCTGGCCGCATCTCAAGTACAACGAAGAATTCTGCGCACCGTACCACGAGGTAACGAAGCGAGGGTTTGCCCCCACTCCGGGTGCACCGATGGTCCCCGAAGTCTATGCGAGGCTTGGCCGCAGGTACCGCGCCATCTACGAGAACAAGGGCACGCTCCCGCTGGGCCAGAACGTCATCAGTTACCTGTTCGACAACATGCCCTTTACGGCAGACCTCATCAATGCATACCTGGGCACGAACTACACTCTCGAATATACGAGCAAGAACCGCAGGTATTTTAACGGCAGTAACGGCCGCAGCCTTTCGGGCGAGTTCTACTGGGCCCTGCAAGATAGCGCGGGGCAGAAGCTCGGCATGCGCAACCTCTTTTTCGGGTACGGGCACGCGAAGGTGCTTCGGTGGTCGCTGCACGGAACCGCAATTGCGTATCTCGACATGGACGAGATTTCGAAAAACGAAATCAGGTACAAGCTGACGGCCATCGTTTTCCCGGGCAATTCCGTGCTGAATTCCATCATGCAGATGCAGGTGTTCAAGAGCGTGGTGAACGACAAGATAGACCATATCGTGAAGGATATCAAGAAGGCTTCGGGCCGCTACTTCGGGGGTGACAAGGAACCCATGCTGAACAGCGCGAAACTCAAGTCGTTCGATAACGTGCAGTACGTGATAGATTTCGAGAACGTGGTGAACGGAGCCCCGTGGAAACTGGGCGACTTCGAAAGGCTGAAGCGTGAACGCGAGAAGCAGAAACGCGAGAGCGTTCCCATAATATTTGAAGATACAAGGACTCAGGCAAAATGAGCGAAAAAGAGAAAGAAAGTCTGGAATCCCTCCTGGCGCGCGTGACTGACCGCCGCAAGGAACTGCTGACCTCCGTGGTGGACCGCCGCACGAGGCATTTTTGCATGGTGCTGGAAGACCTGTTCGACCCGCACAACATTTCTGCCGTTATCCGTACCGCGGAAGTGTTCGGCCTGCAGGACGTGCACATTATCGAGGAGGACAACGCCTACAGCGTGAACAAGTCTATCCTCAAGGGCAGCTACAAGTGGATGAGCCTGTACCTGTACAAGAAGCGCATGCTCTGCATGGAGAAGCTGCGCGCGAAGGGCTACAAGATTGCGGTCGCGAGCACCAACACCACGAATTCCGTGCTTGACCTGGATTTGAGCCAGCCTACGGCATTCTACCTCGGGAGCGAGTTCCACGGGAACCACCCCGATACGCTCGCGCATGCCGACTACGAGTTCAAGCTGCCGCAGTACGGCATTACCGAATCGATGAACGTCTCGGTCGCGGGTGGCGTGCTCATGACCTACCTCGACGTGTACATGCAGAAGGAAGGCCGCGAGAAGTTCCTGCTCCCGAAGGAGGAACGTGACGCGCTCCTTTACGACTGGCTCGACCGTCACGTGAACGGCATCGAGAACAATAGCCCGATTACGCACGTGGACGGGTAGTTTTTGCCCTGTTTGTGGCGATTCCGGCACATGTGCGTACAAAAATATGCTAGATTGAACGTTAAATGAAAAAGAATTCCGCTCTATACTTCTCCGTTGGCCTCGTTGTCCTCTTGGCTATCGTGATTCTTGTGTTCGGAATGTTCTTCTTGAACGAAAAGGATCCTCGCGAAACTTTCAATACATTCTATCTCCGCTTTACGCAGGTGAGTACGCTTGTGCTCGATGACCCCGTGAAGGTGAATGGCGTCAAGATGGGCAAGGTAGAGGACATTAGCCTTGCCGGCCACCGCGTGGTGGTGCGTATACGCCTCCGTACCGACGTGAAGATTCCGAAGGATTCCGAAATCCGCGTGCAGAACATCGGTATCATGGGTGAACGCCAGATTGGCATGATTCTCGGCGACGAGGAAGCCTATTTTGCCCCGGGCGATACCATCAACGGCCAGTTCGACGCCGGTATTGCCGAAGCGCTCGGCCTTGCGGGCGAGGTCTGCGACAGCACGAAGGTGCTTCTTGAATCCGTGAAGTCGGCACTCAACGGCACGATTGCGAATCCCGATTTCCAGGAACGTTTCAGGACGCTTCTCACGAAGGCCGAAAACCTGGAAGACCGCCTGATGACCATGGTCAACACGACCGACCCGCAGTTGAAGAAGAGTCTCGCCAGCCTGAACGAGGTCATGGGCAAGGTAGACGCGCTTGTTGACGGCGTGAAGCCGCCTATTGACAATCTCTTTGCCAACGCCGATAAGACTATAGGCCATGCCGATGCGCTGGTTGGCCAGCTGGAAGGCGTAACCAAGCATCTCGACGACCTGATCGCGAAGGTGCAGTCCAAGGACAATACTGTGGGCATACTCCTTTCTGATAGGAAACTGCACGACGACCTGGTCAAGACGGTCCATTCGGCAGACAGCCTGTTCCGCGTGATCCTGCATGACGGTCTGGACGTGAACGTGGATATTTTCTGAGGAAACGATGATAGAGAAGGTTCTTACAGTCACGAATAAGCTCGGGATACACGCGAGGCCCGCCGGCATGATTGTCGACATTACCGGCCCCGCGAAGAGCGACGTGTTCATTATGTTCGAGGGCTCTAGGGCGAACGCCAAGAGCATCTTGAACGTGATGATGCTCGCTATCCCGATGGGTTCCGAAGTCCGCTTCGAGGTGGACGGCGAGGACGAGCAGGAAGTCGTGCAAAGGTTGGAAACGCTTTTCCATGACAATTTCAACGAAGAACCCGGCTGATACCGGCACGGAGAAGTCTTTCGGGACAAGGCCTGCACGTCAGGTCCTTGTGGGTATTCCCGCATCTCCCGGCCTCGTCATGGGCCGTGCGTTCCAGGTGGCGAGCCGCGAGATTACCGTCGTCGAGGAGGACATTCCCGAGTCGCGCGTGCAGGCGGAAGAACAGTTGTTCCGCAGGGCGGTGACCCGCACCTCCAAGGAAATTTCGCAGATCAAGGAAATTTCCGAGACGCGCACGGGCGTGCACGATAGCCTCATATTCTCGACGCACCTGATGATATTGCAGGACCCGGGCCTCATGAACGGTGTCCTGAAGATGATTCGCGAAGGCCACAAAAATGCCCGCTGGGCGGTGCACGTGGTGCTCGGGGACTACATCGACAAGTTCGAGAAAATCGATTCGCCCGCGATGCGCGACAAGGCGGCCGACCTGCGCGACCTGTACAACAGGCTCATGTCGACGATGGACGAGGCCGAACCGGCCTTGGAGGAAGTGTCTGGCGAGGACGGCGCGGTGATTGTCGCGCACGAGATTCTGCCGAGCTTCCTGATGGCGCTCAAGCCGGGCCAGGCCCGCGCGCTTTTGATGGATACCGGTGGCCGTACGAGCCACGTGGCGATTCTTGCGCGCTCCCTGCAGATACCGGCTGTGTCGGGCCTGCGCAACGTTGTCACGGCGGTGAAGCCCGACGACACGATTATCGTGGACGGCTCGGGCGGCCTTGTCATCGTAAACCCGAACGAGGACGACATCCGCAGGTTCCGTGAACGTGTGGAGGTGTTCGAACGCCAGCGCAGGGAACTGTTTACCATGCGCAGGCTTGAGCCGATGACCCGCGATGGCAAGTACATTACTTTACATGCAAACATAGAACTGCCTACCGAGGCGGAGAAGGTGATGGATTACGGCGCGACGGGCGTCGGGCTATACCGTTCCGAGTTCCTGTTCTTGCAGTACAGCGCCCCGACCGAGGAAGAACAGACCGAAGCTTACAGGCAGATTCTCGACACGATGGCTCCTTGCCCGGTGACCATCCGTACGCTCGACGCGGGTGGCGATAAACTAGTCTCGGGCATTACTGCGACCAACGAGGCGAACCCCTTCATGGGCTGGCGCTCCATCCGCGTGTGCCTCGACCGCGAGGATATTTTCTGCACGCAGCTGAAGGCGCTCCTCAAGGCGAATACCAAGGGTAACTTGCGCATATTGCTCCCGATGATTTCGGGACTCGAGGAACTGCGCCGTGCGAAGGCGTGCATCCGCCGCTGTTCCGAGGAACTGGAGGCGGAAGGAATCAAGTGCGCTACGGTGAAGGTGGGCATCATGATTGAAGTGCCTGCCGCGGTGGTACTTGTAGACCTGCTGGCGAAGGAGGCCGACTTTTTCAGCATCGGTACAAACGACCTTATCCAGTTTACGCTCGCCGTGGACCGCACGAACGAACTCATTACCGACATGTTCCAGCCGCACCACCCCGCGGTGCTGAACATGATTTACCATACGGTGAATGCTGCCCACAGGGAAGGCATCCCGGTTGCGGTCTGCGGAGAAATGGGCTCCGACCCGATGAGCGTCCTGTTGCTCGTGGGGCTTGGAGTCGATGAACTTTCCATGACGCCCTGGAGCGTGATGGCGACAAAGAAGATTATACGCTCGATAAACTTCGAGGATGTCCGCGAGAGTGCGCTTGCCGTGCTGCAGATGGACGACACGAACAGCGTGAACGGCTACATGTACAGGAAGTACGCGCAGACCATTACCGACCTCGGGATATCGAGCTTTATTGGCCAAGTTGGAAACGAGGTGCATGGTGATACTTAGTGGTTCGGTGTTCTTTCGCCGGTTCTTTCCTGTTCTATTGCTGATTGTCGCGTGCGAAGCTTCGGGTGAAAAAGGCGACGGCAAGGCGGACAGCGCGAATGTGGGCGAAGCCGCCGCAGCCGAGAACGATATCCCGCTGGACCCGTATGCCGCACTCGAGCAGATTCCTTCGGACGATTTCCATAACCGCGTAATCCGTGCCGACCGCGCGAAGCGTAGCATGGAAGATACTTCGCTTGCCCGCAATGTGCGCGACTATGCCCGCGCCGCGTATTATTACTACACCGAAAAGTGGGATAGCGCGTACACGACCTACGATTCCCTGAGGGGGCGCGACCCGAAACTGGAAGCGGAAGTAGTCTTGCGCATGGCAAAGGCGAAATCCCGGCAGGGCGATTTTGCTGGGATGCGTGCCGCCCTGAACCTGGGGGCGAAACTCTCGAAGAACGAGTCTTTCGCGCGCACGGCGGCAAGGCTCCGCGTGGAGGCGGCGCTTGCCGACTCGACGCTTTCGGAAAAAATGCAGGCGGATTCCCTGAAGGCTTTCCTCGAGAAGTTCCCGAAGGGCGACGATGCCGCCGCCCTCAAGTACCGCTACGCGTCTTACCTGGAACAGGACAAGCAGGAAAAGCAGGCGAAGCGCTACTACATGCAACTGCTCGCGACATCGACCCCGTACAGGGATTCCGCATTTGCGGCAATCAGGCGGCTCCGCAAGGTGCAGGCCTTCCCGGAATCGCTCGCAGAGAAGGTGGCATACGCGAAGATGGCCTGCGCAAAGGAAGAAGCGGGGGCATGCCTCGGGCTTCTCGATTCCATACGGATTCTTGATGAGGGCTTGGTGGCGGAACACCCGGAATCGGCGGTGGCGCCGTCCGAAGATTCGCTGCAACAGAAACTTTTCAGGAGCACGCTCGACCTGAACACGCGCATTGTGCTGTGGAGCAAGCGCGGCGAGGCGCTCAAGGCGGTGGGCCGCAGTGACGAGGCGATTGCGCAGTACAAGTTCCTGGTGGATTCCGTGGAGGCTCGCCCCGTGTGGATCCAGGCGGCGCTCCGCCTTCTCAGGAGTTTTGCCCCAAAGAACACGAAGGAAATCCGCAGGCTCGATTCCATGCTGCAGAGCGCTAACAAGTACAGCAAGGAAAATGCGAACAGCCTGTGGGTGAAGGGATTCGAGTACGAGCAGAAAGAGAACTACGACAGCGCTGTGGTGACCTTCGAGAAACTTGCCGACAGGCGGTTCGGGAACAACCAGAAACGCCAGTGGGCAAAGTTCCGCATCGGGTTCATCTACTTCAAGCAGGAACGTTTTGCCGATGCCGAGAAGGCGTTTATCGATGCCGCGAAGGAACCATTCCTGTGGAGCGGTAGCGGGGCGAGGTACTTCCTTGCCGAATCGTACATGAAGCAGAACAAGGATTCCCTTGCGCGTGAGGCTTTCCTCGACTGCATCCGCGATTTCCCGCTGGGTTACTACGCGCACCGTAGCCGCATGAAACTTGTGGAATACGAACTGCTCGAAAAGTTCGAGGTGCCGTACGCACGCGGCGTGCCTATGACTCCCGAGGCGACGCTTGCCTGGGTGAAGAACCTGCAGAAGGGAGCGAAGGACCCGACCTACACTCCGGAACGCTACAACCGCATCAAGACGCTGTTCCAGTACGGGTTTAGCGACGAGGCCTTTGCCCTGTATGACGAGGCCCGCAGGAAGAATGCGAAGAGGCTCGACTTCCTGTACGAATATGGCAAGCTGTTCTACGACATGGGGGAGGTTGCCGCGGGTTACAGGCTCGCGCGCCAGTTCCAGGCGAATATCGACCGTCGCGTGCTTGCCGACGCCCCGATAGAAGTACTGCATTATCTGTTCCCGCTGCCCTACAAGGACCAGGTGAAGTTCCATTCCGGAACGCGCATAGACCCGTTTTTCGTTTATAGCGTGATGCGCCAGGAATCCATATTCGACTACCAGATTACATCGCCTGCGGGCGCGTGCGGGCTGTTGCAGATTATGCCCGCGACGGGCAAGATGCTCGCGAAGCAGGAATACATGGATTCCTTCGACCCGTCGCAGTTGTATAACCCGTACATGAACATCCGCCTCGGCATCCGTTACCTCGTGGACTTGAAGGCTCAGTACAAGGATGACTACATGTACGTGCTCGGGAACTACAATGCGGGCCCGAAGCCCACGAAACGCTGGCAGGCTGCCGGGGAAGGCAAGAACTGGGACATCCGCGCCGAGGAAATCAGCTATTGGGAAACCCGCGACTACGTGAAACGCGTGATGGGCAACTACTGGATTTATCAGGAAATCTATGATAGTTCAGATTTTTGAATTATGAATTAGGAATTGGATAATGGGGCTTGAAACGGCTTTAAAGAACACGGAAAAGAACATTTTGCAAGAAAAATGTATGGATTTTTCTGTGAAAATAGTGAATTTGTATCAATCGCTTTGCAGCGATAGACATGAGTTTGTTATGTCAAAACAAATGCTTAAATGTGGCACTAGTATAGGTGCAAATGTACGAGAAGCGAAAAGAGCTCAGTCAAAACCTGATTTTTTATCAAAACTATCAATTGCATTAAAAGAAGCTGATGAAACACAGTATTGGCTTGAATTGATGAGTAAAACAGGATATATAAACGAAAATGATTTTAAGGGTTTGTTTTCAGATAGTGAGGAACTTGTAAAAATTTTAGTTTCTATTACAAAAACTATAAAATCACAGATTAAAACATCTAGAAATTCAAATTCCTAATTCCTAATTCCTAATTCCTAATTAACTATGCTCTTCCTGTTGCTCACAATTACTCCGGCATTCCTGTTCGCCTGCGGAAACATCCTCGAGAAGTCGGGCGTGTCTACGGTCGGCAAGCGCACCGGCGGAACGTCGCGCCCCTGGGAGTTTTTCAAGGGAGTCGTTACGAACAAGTTCTGGTGGCTGGGCATCTGCTGTTCGGGCCTTGCGACTCTCGGGTACTACATCGCGATGGCCCGCTACGACCTCTCGCAGGTGCAGCCGATGATGGTCTTAAATCCGGTCCTTACGGCGCTCATGGGCTTTTGCATATTGAAGGAAGCGCTCACGAAGCGCATAGTGGTCGCCATCTGCTTTGTGGTGGCGGGCCTCCTGTATTCGGTCGAAAGTCTGGGAGAATCGACCGCCGTGCAGAATATCGGGATGCTCTGGGCCTATGCGGGCGGCCTGTGCGCGGTGACACTCTTTGCTCACTTGTTTGTAAAGGACCGCGAGATGGTGGATTCGTTCATCATGGGCGTGGGCTTCGGGCTCTCTGCGGCATTCTACAAGAGCCTCGCGATGGACTTCGACCTTGACCATATCGAGATTTCCTCGGTAGCGAGCCTGTTGCTCGATTTCCGCACGCTGGGTTACATCGCGACATACGGCATAGCGTTCCTCTATTCGCAGATTTCCTTTTCGCGCGGTCGTGCGCTGTTCATTGTCCCGTTCAGTGCTGCCGTGGGGGCTGCCGTCCCTACGCTTGCGGGTGCCCTGGTGTTTTCCGAGGCCTTCCCCGTCGGGAAGATTGTCTCGGTGTCGCTCGTGCTTACCGGTGCCGCCCTCTTCGTGGTCCGTAGGCCCCGTCGCAAGTCCGGTCAATCTTCTGCCAATCCGTAATGCAAATCACACTTTCCGGTGTGAAGATGGTTTCCGGTAACTATTGGCTGGGTAATCCGCATCTTTATATTTTCGTTTTATATATATTCGGGATATGGTGTGTAGGCGTAAATCCCTTTTCCCCCTGGCAGTCCTTTCCGCGCTGGTGCTGTCGTGTTCCGATGACAGCGGTTCGGGTGCGTCGGTTGAAGTGCCCGCCAGCTCCGCGTCGGGCGAAGTTACAGTTCCGTATGTAGGCGGTTCCCCGGTGGTCGTGACGGAAATCGACCCGGTAAACATCTCGTTCAAGGACCACGAGGGTGGCGATGCGGGATGGGTCGAGTTTTTTAACCCGGCGGAAACACCTGTGAACTTGTCTGGACTCTACTTGACCGATGACCTCTCGCAACCCAGGAAGTGGGCGTTCGGGAATGTGCCCGTGCCGGCGCAGGGATTCATGGTGCTGTACCTTTCGGGCAAGGACCTTCCCGACTACGAGGCTCCTCACGACTCAACGGACCTGATTGGGCCCGGCTGCTGGAAATGGACCGACGCACAGAGCGAACCCGTGGCGGGCGAGAGCCGTGCGGACAATCTTCCGGGAAAATCGAAGGTGTGCTTTACCGAGAACGGCAGTCGTGCTTTCGGTAGCCGTATGCAGTTTGGCGAGAACGAGGAACTTGGCTGGACATCGATTGCCGTGTTCGTGGGGACGGGTTCCTCTTCGAAGGACGACGTGGTCGATATTTCCGCAGCGAACGAGATTCTCCTGACAGGGTACGTGACTGCGGGCCGTAAGCTTGCTTTCCGCCTGGCGCAACCCGATGTGGACGACTGGCTCGGGTGGGAAGCCGTTATCGAGGGTACGGGCGATTCAAATACCACGTATGCCATTGGGCTTCCGCAGGGGACAAGACTTCCGGATTTGCAGAATATATACGGTACGAGGTTCAGCCCAGAGTCGAACGAGATGAAGGAGGTGGATATGAAGGTGACCTCGTTTATCGCGCGCAACCGCGGGCACGAACCTCACGCGAATTTCAAGCTGCACCACAAGGGGGGAAGCCTCTACCTGATGAATGAGGATGGCGCGATTGTGGATTCCATCGCGTACCCCGCAATGCCTGTGGGCAAGACGTGGTCCTTCGGTGTATCGCCCGAGGGTGCGGCGACATACGGGTTTGCGGACCCGAGCCCTTACGGCGGCGCCTTCATGTCGGTCGTATATTCCGAACGCTCACCCGCAATTACGGACAAACTGCCTCCCTCGGGATTCTACAAGGAACCCTTCACCGTCGCTTTCGATGCGGACGCGCATGTGCGTTGCGTGCAGGGCGGTGCGCTGCCCGACGGGAATGCGCCCGAGGCTCAGTCACTGACGGTTTCTTCGACTACGGTCTTGCGCTGCGCCTCCTTCGTGCCGGGAATGTACCCGGGCGACGTGGAAACCCGCACCTACGTGTTCGAGGAACAGCCGACTATTGCCAGCGTGTTCATTACCGCAAACCCGCTCTCGCTCTTTGACCCGGATACGGGCCTCTACATGGACGGCCCCGATGCCCAGGAAAAGATTCCGCATTACGGTGCGAACTACTGGTCCGACCGCGAACTCCCCGTGACTGTCGAGCTGTTTGAGCCGGGAGTAAACTCGCCCGCATTCGCGAAGGACGCAGGCTTCCAGATTTTCGGGAACTACAGCAGGGCGAACGACAAGAAGTCTGTCGCTATCGTGTTCCGTGAAAAGTACGGCGATAACCGCCTGAAATACCCGCTGTTCCCCGCGTTCCCGCAGCTGACGACGTTCAAGGGATTTATCCTTCGCGTAGGGAATTTCGGACAGGACTACATTCACGACGACCTCGCGAGCTCGCTCTCCGAAGGCCTCGGCGTGGATTACCAGCGCAGCAGGCCCGCAATCGTCTTTTATAACGGCGAGTACTATGGAATCCAGAACATCCGCGAGCGTTCGAACCGCTACTACTTCGAGACGCACTACGGCTATGACCCGGACGAAATTGACTTGCTGAAGGCGGACAATTCGGTGAGCAGCGGGGAATCTTCGGATTACGTGGAACTTCTGGACTGGCTGGAATCGCACCCGCTCGATAGCGATGAAAACTACCGGTACGTGGCGACGAAAATCGACGTGGACAACTTCATAAACTACCAGCAGACGGAAATTTACGCGAACAACCGCGACTGGCCCTCGAACAACCTGAAAAAGTGGCGAGTGCGCAACCCGGCGACGCCCTGGAGATGGTTCCTGTACGACATGGATTTCGGCTTCGGTAACGACATGAGCGAATATACGAACAACATATTCGAGTTTGCCGCTGCCGAGGATGGCCCGGACTGGCCGAACGGACCCAAGTCTACGTTCCTGTTCCGCAAGTTGCTGGAAAACAAGTCGTTCACGAACAAGTTTGTGAACCGCATGTCGACGCTCCTGGCCACGAACTTCGAAAAGACGCGTGTGCTTGCGCGCATCGATGCCATGATGGGCGAGATTTCTGCCGAAGTGGCGCGTGACCAGAAACGCTGGGGGCATAGCGCGAAGTGGATGGATCAGGTTCTTGACGATATGAAGTATTTCGCAGAGAGCCGCGAGTCCGAAATCCTCTTTGACATGCAGGAATTTTTTGCCTTGGGTGAGTTCGTTCCCGTGACGTTTGCGGCAAGCGGGAGCGGTCGCGTGCTTGTCGAGGGGCTCCCGCTCGACAGGCCCGCGGTAAAGGCGACATTCTTCAAGGGAACCCCAGTGATTGTTTCTGCGGAAGGGGTGAACGGCGGTGTATTTACCGGCTGGAGCGACGGCGTGACGGATGTGACGCGCACGATTATGCCTGGTGAAATCGACGCCCTGACGGCGAATTTCAAGTAGGCAGATTGGGCCTGAAAACACCTTGTTCAAAATGGTGTGATTTGGATAACATTTGCTGCACTTAAGTGCAGTATTTTTCCTTTGCTATTTCGGGCCTTTGTGTACATGTTTTGAAATGGTGCGTTCCCCGCAGTTCGTGAATTGCTAAATTTGTAAAATCATGAACTACAATACCAAGATTCTTTGCATTGGCGCGGGCTATGTTGGCGGCCCCACTATGACTGTTATTGCCGACAAGTGTCCCGACGTGAAGGTTACCGTAGTCGATATCAACCAGGCCCGAATCGATGCCTGGAACAGCGACAATCTCCCGATTTTTGAACCCGGCCTCGACGACGTGGTGAAGCGCGCCCGTGGCCGTAATCTCTTCTTTAGCACCGATATTCCGGCTGCCATCAAGGAAGCGGACATCATCTTCGTTTCGGTGAATACCCCGACCAAGACCTTCGGTCACGGTGCCGGTAAGGCATCCGACCTGCAGTACTGGGAAAAGACCGCGCGTAACATTCTGGAAATTGCCGACGAAGGCAAGATTATCGTCGAGAAGTCGACCCTCCCGGTGCGTACGGCCGCCGCGATGGAACGCATCCTGAATTCTAACGACAAGGGCCTGCACTTCGAGGTGCTCAGCAACCCCGAATTCCTCGCCGAAGGTACCGCCATCAACGACCTGTTCGAACCGGACCGCGTGCTCATCGGTAGTCACCAGACGGAATCGGGTCTCGCCGCCTGCCAGAAGCTCGTGGACGTGTATGCCCACTGGGTGCCGCGTGACCGCATCCTCACGACGAACCTCTGGAGTTCCGAACTCACGAAGCTTACCGCGAACGCGTTCCTCGCGCAGCGCATCAGCTCCATCAACTCCATCAGCGCTCTCTGCGAAAAGACCGGCGCCGACGTGGACGAAGTCGCCTACGTGATGGGCAAGGACCGCCGCATCGGGCCCAAGTTCCTGAAGGCATCCATCGGTTTTGGCGGCTCCTGCTTCAAGAAGGATATTTTGAACCTCGTGTACCTGTGCGGTTACTATGGCCTCCCCGAAGTCGCCGCCTACTGGGAAAGCGTCGTGAAGATCAACGAGTGGCAGACCCACCGCGTGGTGGACCGCATGCTCGAGACCATGTTCAACACGATTGCAGGGAAGAAGATTGCCGTGTTCGGGTTTGCCTTCAAGGCGAACACCGGCGATACCCGCGAAAGCCCCGCGAACCTCGTGGTGCGCGACTTGCTCGCCGAACATGCACAGCCGGTCGTGACTGACCCGAAGGCAATTCCCGATGCCAAGCGCGATTTGAAGGACGTGCTTGACCAGGTACAGTTCGAAGAGGACCCGTACAAGGCCGCCGAAGGCGCCCATGCCGTGGTCGTGTGCACCGAATGGAAGTGCTTTGCCGAACTCGACTGGAACCGCATCTACAAGGGCATGGCGAAGCCCGCATTTGTCTTTGATGGACGAAACATCCTGGATGCCGACGCCCTGAGGAAGATCGGCTTCGAGGTTTCGAGCATCGGTAAGGGCAAGGCGGAGTAAGGGTTTTGAAAATAGCAGTAGTTGGTACACGCGGTATTCCTGATATCATGGGTGGAATTGAAACCCATTGTCAGCAGTTGTATCCGCGGATTGTGGAACGAGGGGCGAGGGTTGTCGTTTTTGCGAGAAAGGCCTATACGCCTCAGAAGGACCCTTACGAATATAAGGGTGTGCAAGTGGTCCCGGTCTATGCTCCCAAGATTTCGGGTATTGAGACCATTGTCCATACGTTCCGGTGCTTCCTCAAGGTGGTCGCCTGGAAGCCGGACATTGTACATTTGCATGCCATTGGCCCTTCGTTTGTTGCACCCCTGTTCAGACTTTTCGGCTTGAAGGCGGTCTATACCCACCATGGTCAGGATTACAACCGGGCCAAGTGGGGCTTGCTGGCCAAGTCTATTCTTCGCTTGAGCGAATACGTAGGGACAAAGTTTTCTAATCGCGTTATTGTGATTTCGGACCTCCTGGAACGTTGGCTCCAGAAGAAATACCATTGCAACAAGACCGCCAGGATTAACAATGGTGTGACCTTGTTGCCGACGCTCTCCGAAGACAAACGTCAGCAGTGGCTCGGCAAGTACGGCCTTGTGGGCAAGCGCTATATCTTTGCGCTCGGGCGCTTTGTCAAGGAAAAGGGCTTCCATGACTTGATTGCCGCGTACAAGAAGATGGAACTCAAGGACGTGTCGCTTGTCATTGCTGGTGCGGAGGATTTTGAATCTGAGTACGTGAACAAGATGAAGGCGGATGCTGCTGAGGTTGGCGCGATTCTTCCGGGATTTATTCATGGCGAGGAACTGCAGGTGCTTTTTGAAAACGCTTCTCTGTTCGTGATTCCGAGTTACCATGAAGGCCTACCGATAGTGTTGCTTGAGGCTCTCGGCTACAACAGGAATGTGGTGGCGAGCGATATTCCCGCTAATATGGAAGTTCCCTTGCCCGAGGAATGCTTTTATGAACTGGGTGATGTCGATGAACTGGCGAAGAAAATGCGCCACTTCATGGAAAACCCGGTAAAGTGTGATTTCAGGCAGATTGTCAAGGAACATTATGACTGGGATAAAATTGCTGACCAGACAATGGACTTGTACAAGAGTCTGCTGAAATAGGATATAGAGGAAGTTGTTATGGGTTGCGCGAATTGTAATTGCGGCTCTAGTAAAATTCAGATGCCTACCGACGTGTCGGTGATTACGACGTATCGTTGCCAGATGCGCTGCAAGATGTGCAACATCTGGAAGAACCCGACCAAGAAGAGCGAAGAAATCCAGGCGAAGGACTTGGAAATCCTTCCGCAACTCAAGTTTGCGAACGTAACCGGCGGCGAACCGTTTATCCGTCAGGATTTGGAAGACATTGTTGAAGTCCTTTTCACTAAGGCCCCGCGCATTGTGATTAGCACGAGCGGCTGGTGGGTGGACCGCGTGATCAAACTTGCCGAGCGGTTCCCGAACATCGGCATCCGCGTGAGTATCGAAGGCCTCGAAGGGACGAACAACTTCTTGCGCGGCCGCGACGACGGCTTTGAACGCGGCATGAAGACGCTCAAGACGCTCCATGAAATGGGCGTGAAGGATATCGGCTTTGGTCAGACGCTCAGCAACTGGAATAGTAACGACTTAATTCCGCTTTACGAGCTTGCGCTCTCGATGAATTTCGAGTTTGCGACGGCGGCCTTCCACAACAGTTACTACTTCCACAAGGAAGACAACCAGATTAGCAACAAGGAAGAACTCTGCGAAAATATTGGCAAGTTGGTGAACCGTCTGCTCAAGGAGAACCACCCGAAGTCGTGGTTCCGTGCTTTCTTCAACCTGGGACTCATCAAGTATATTCAGGGCGGCAAGCGCATGCTCCCGTGCGAAGCGGGCTCCGTGAACTTCTTTACGGATCCGTGGGGCGAAGTTTACCCTTGCAACGGCCTGGAGCCGCGTTACTGGCAGGAGAGTATGGGCAACATCCACAATGCAAAGAACTTCGAGGAGATCTGGTTCAGCGAACAGGCGCAGAAGGTCCGCGAAAAGGTGCGCACCTGCCCCAAGAACTGCTGGATGGTGGGAACCGCCGCTCCGGTGATGAAAAAGTACATTGCGCACGTGGCCCCGTGGGTACTTACGGCGAAACTTAAGAGCCTGTTCGGCAAGGAAATCGACTGTTCCAAGTTCCCGACGTTCGATGTTGGCCAGGATCCGCGTCAGGGCGACCTGAGAATTGAAGGGTAACTGGTGCGATGCGGGTCTTGCTGGCAAACAAGTTCTACTACCGCCGTGGCGGAGATTGTGTATATTCGATAGAACTCGAAAACCTGTTGAGGGCCGCTGGGTACGAGGTTGCTTTTTTTTCAATGGATTTTCCCGAAAACCTGGAAAACCCGTGGAATTTCTATTGGCCGAGTGAGGTTGCTTTTTCTCCTAAGAAGATTGCCGCTTTTTTTAAGGCGTTTCGCCGCCCGTTCGGCGATGCAGAAACGGTAAAGAAGTTTACGTCGCTGCTCGACGAATTTAAGCCCGATGTGCTGCACCTGAACAACGTCCATACGCAGCTTTCGCCCGTGATAGCAGAAATTGCACATGCGCGCGGAATTAGGGTGGTGTGGACGTTGCACGACTACAAGCTGGTGTGCCCTGCCTATACGTGTTTCTGCAATGGTAAAATTTGCGAAGACTGCATTGGCGGTGACAAGCGAAACTGCACTGCAAAAAAATGCCTCAAGAACAACTGGCTGGCTAGCAAGATTGCTGAGAAAGAGGCTGTGGCCTGGAACCGCGAGCGCTTGGAAAACAGCGTCGATATGTTTATTTGCCCGAGCAATTTTATGAAGGCCAAGATGGAACAGGGCGGTTTTGATGCGTTGAAGCTGGTGGCCTTCCATAATTTTGTCGACGATTCCAAGTTTTCGCACGACAATATGGAACGAGAGAATTGTTACTGCTATGTCGGTCGACTTTCGGCGGAGAAAGGCGTGGAGACACTGTTGCAGGTGGCGTCAAAAATCGCGATTCCGTTGTATGTCTTGGGTACGGGGCCGCTTGAAACGGAACTCAAGGCGAAATATGTGCAATCGGCACAGATTCGCTTTATGGGCCACTGCGACTGGGAAACTTGCAAGTCTATTCTGCTCAAATCTAAGTTCAGTGTTGTGCCGAGCGAATGGTACGAGAACAACCCATTCTCGGTGATAGAACCACTTTGCCTGGGAACGCCTGTGTTGGGGGCTAATGTTGGCGGCATTCCGGAATTGATTGAGCCCGGGAAGACCGGTGAACTTTTTAGAATGGGCGATGCGGGAGATCTTGAAAAAAAGATTCGCATGATGCTTGATAAGGATTATTCCTTTGATGTAGAACCGATTCGCGGGCATTTTTCCAAGGATCGCTATTTGGAACAGATGATGTCTGTTTATAGGTAACGAGGATGCTGCAAGCACAGCCTTTGATTTCGGTTATCGTTCCTGTTTATAAGGTCGAGGAGTACCTGAACCAATGCGTAGAAAGCATTGTCGGACAGACGTACAGGAATCTGGAAATCATCCTGGTTGATGACGGCTCGCCGGACCGTTGCCCCGAAATGTGTGATGCATGGGCCGAGAAGGATGCGCGAATCAAGGTCGTGCATAAGGCGAACGGGGGCCTTGGTGATGCGCGTAATGCGGGTATTGCCGTAGCGAAGGGCGATTACTTCGGATTTATCGATAGCGATGACTGGTGTGAGCCGGATATGTTCCAGGAAATGCTAGGTGCATGCCTGGAATACGATGCGCAGATTTCGGTATGCAATGCGCTGATTGATTGGGAAAACGGGTGGGCGCAGGAACGAACCTCCTTTTCTGACAAGAGAACCTTCTGGGAATCGCCAGAGATTTTAAAGAACTTCTTTAACGGCCATTTGACCGCATGGGCGTGCAATAAGTTGTACCGTAAGGACTTGATAGAATACCTGCATTATCCCAAGCAGCCTTTTGAGGATATCCCTGTTGCAAGGAACATCCTCACCCGTGTTGAAAAGCTTGCCTTTTCGGGTATGGATTCCTACCATTATCGGCAGCGGTTGGGGAGTATTGTTAACGCCAATCTCAATGTGTCCCAGTTTGTACTGATAGAAGAACTTGAAAAAAATGTAGAGGCGGCCAAAGCGTTTGCTCTTGAAAATGTCGCTATCGCAAGGCTTGCTGTTAGCAGCTACAATTTCTTGGTAAAGGTCAAGAGTGCCGGTAATTGTGCGCTTGAGGATAAAATCCCGCATCTGTTGAGGCATATTCGGGCGTATAGGTTCAACCCGTTAAAGGACTGCACCGTGCGCGGGAAAGACAGAATTTTCCAGTATTGCATTGCTTGCGGTGCTCCTTACAAAGTGGTTCTGTTGGCTCGGCGCATATTTCAGAAAATCTATTGGCTCCTGGACATGAAAGGGGTGAATAAGAAAAGATGATTTCGTATGTGGTCGGTGCATATGTGGCTTTTGCCCTGGTGAATTACCGCCTTGCGGTTTTGCTGCTTGCACCACTTTCTCTTTTTTTGCATATGTTCCCGGTGGTAGACCGCCAGGTATTTTCGATTTTAGACTGCTGCTGTCTTGGCCTGACGGCCCTGTTGCCTCTAAAGTGCAATTTCTTATCAAAGATAAAGACGTATCCGTTCTTTGTTCCCAGTGTGTTTGTCGCCTTGTCGTATGCGATAACCAATGTGCTTGCTGAACCGCATTGGCCTAGTACGGTGTTTGTCCTGAATACTATCTATGTTTTCCCCTTTGTGGTTTGGTGCGTACTAGAAGAAGAAAAACACATGAAGTTGCTGTTGTATTCGTACTGCGCATATTTTGGTTTTTGCACTATTTACGCACTGGTGGAACTTGCACTTGGCGAGAATGTGATAATAGATCGGCTTTTGCAAATGTATGTCGTCAACGAAAATGTTATTGATTATACTGAAGTCCGGTTTGGAATAAAGCGATTGCAGAGTATTTTTGATACGCCGATGTCAATGGGGCTTGCGATGGGTGTTTTTGGGTATTTCCTGTTCGAGGCGAGAAAATTTATAGGGAAGAATTATTTCTTTATAAATGTTCTTATGGTGGCCTGCCTGCTGATGCCCTGGTTGACCGGATCTAGGTCGGTATTTATCGCGGCGTTTATTCTGATGATTCCGATTATGAATGAGTCCTTAAAGGGTAATCGTTTTGCCTTGTTGAAAATAGGGCTGATTGGTGGAGGAGTTTTCCTATTAGGCGGTTGGGTGATGGTGCTTGTTGATTCCGTTATTCATTCGGATACTGCCGTGACGGGGAGCAGCCTGGAGATGCGTTTGATGCAATTCGCCATCATTGTGCCGTTTTTCTTGAATTCGCCTATTTGGGGCAATGGATATGCCTACACATGGAGCTTTGTCAAGGCGGTGGATGCTGACCTGTTTGGTGCGGAAAGTATCTGGTTGCAGGTGTTGGTTGATTTTGGCGTTATTGGCGCCATGGCATATATTACATGCATCGTGTACATGGCCAAGCATATGAGAAAGTTGTTTGGCCGTAGTGGAATTACTATGCCGATAGCGGTTATTTGCGGCTATAGCCTCTCGACTTTCCTCGGGCTAGAACTCAATTATTTCTTCATCATTTGCTTGATGTTGATAAAGTTGCAAGAATTCTACAGGGAAAAGGAAGATCAGTCGGAATAGATCATTTTTGCTGTTGAGTAGTTGATGCTCATGGATTTCTTTGATCGCTCATAGCGGTCGGTGTCGGCGCCGATACGGACGAACCGGATGACCTTTTCAAAGCGGTCAATCCCGATCAGTGTAAAGCAGTCCTGGGACCTTGTCCCCATTTTTCGCCAGGAATCGCTCCATCCAATGTGGTTCATACTTGCGACATCACCATTGAATGCGATTTGGTGTGGGTAATCTTGAAGTGTGCCGATATCGTCCTGGTGGTGGTGCCCGCCGAGCCATGCCACGAATTCTCCGCCCTTGCCCATGAAATCGTTGACGGCGATTTGTGCCTCGGTCATCGGGCGTGTGCATTTGAACGTTTCCATAGAAACGAACGGGCAGTTTTCATATTTGTTTATGGGGAAACTTTCGTGGCGGCTAATAACCACGGCAAAGTCATTTGTCAGCGCATCATCAAGAACCCCCTGAAGCCATTCTATCTGGGCGTCATCCCAATGGTATTCGTCAAGGACAACCAGTCTTAATTTGGCCCGTTCCTTGTCTGTACCCTTGTTTATGTCCTTGTAGTAGTACATAAGGCCGTTTTCGGCGGCATTCTGGGGTGTGATGACATTCCAGCTTGATAAGTAGGGGGCGAAAAAGCGGTCGTAGACTTCCTTCTGGGTCACTTCTATCGGGTTGCCGTCCTTGTCGACAAAGTTTACGTCGTGATTCCCTAGCACGTTAAGAAATTTCTCTGCACCCGCATTGTCCCAAAAATCAAATGAATTGTACCATTTGTCATAAAGGGCGTCCCCGGAATGGATGACGATGTCGATATACTTTGAATAGTGGTCGTAGAATTCCTTTATTCTTCGCAGGTTTTCTTCATGGCCATGGATGTCGGTAAAATGGAGAAGGACAATCTGCTTTTCTCGGAGGGTAAAGTTTGCGTCTCTTTTCTGATGGGTGAGGTTTCCCAGGATGGGAATCATGACTGCGTCGGGATAGAAGTCCAATATGCCGGTGCCTGTGTCGGCGGCGGGAGTGAGGACGGTGTCCATTACGACTATGGTGTCGGTTTTGGATAGGACTACGGTATCTTGTTTCGATACGACCATAGTATCAATTTTGGATACGACTACGGAATCTGTTTTTGAAACAACTAGGGTATCTTTTTTAGATATGACGACGGTATCTGTTCGGGAAAGGTGCACTGTGTCCATGACGACAAGCGTGTCAACTCTTGGCTGGGGCGCCTCGGATTCTTGCGAAGAGGTTGAGTTGGATTCGCACCCGAGGAACAGCCCCAGGAGGGGTAGAATGCAAAAAAGTGTTTTTTTCATAGGGCTGTTTGTAAACAAGATTCCGACAGTGATGTTGAATAGAATTCAAGATAGTAATTTTGGGGGAAAACAAATGATTTGACCCGTAGAAAGAGGGAAATTGAGGGGCCGTGTTTGGAAAATATTGCATTTTTTTACCATTTATTGCTACATTTTTGCGTAGATTCAAGTATTGAAGGTAAACGGGAAGGTTGCTCATGAAACCGATTTCTTTAGAAGAAATGAAGCAGATTCAAGTAGACATCTTGAAGGATGTGCATCTTTTTTGCGAAAAGAACAATATTCGTTATACCTTGATTTATGGTAGCTTGCTAGGGGCGGTCAGACACAAGGGCTATATTCCTTGGGATGACGACATTGACATTGCTATGCTTCGCGATGATTATGAGAAGTTCGTGGCATCCTATAAGAGCGAAAACGGTTTTTATCGTGTCTATGATTGCCGAAAAGACAATGGGTATTACTATCCGTTCTTGAAGGTTGCCGACACGAGAACGGTTCTGGAAGAGAACGTGTCGATGCAGAATATTGGTGTCAACATAGACATATTCCCGTGCGATTATTTGTTTGACACGAAGCAGGAATGTATCAATTTTATCAAGAAGCTTGATTTTCTCAAAAAATTGTTCCGGATAAAGCTGGTTAAGCCCGGAAAAAAGAACTCCTTTATAAAGCGGATCCTGATTAGGGTCTTGAAGCTGCTCTGTCTGCCGATATCCATGAAAAATATCGTGGATAGGGAGTACGCTCTTGTAAACCGCTTGACGAACCGCAATGCAAAATTTGTGGGCTTTGCCTTCAGTTCGGACCTTTCGTGCTCTTATAGGTCGATCTGCCCAAGGGAAGTCTTTGAAAAGTACGAGAAGGTTCCGTTTGAAAAGGAAACTTTTGAAATTATATCTTCTTACGATGAGTGGCTGACGCAGATGTTTGGCGACTATATGACACCGCCGCCCGCCAAGGAGAGGACTTCTCCCCATACATTGAATAATGTATACTGGAAATAGAGAGAAATCATGAGAATCGCTCACCTTTTGTGGGGCCTCGGTACGGGTGGCATAGAGAACATGCTGGTGGATATTGTCAACCAGCAGGTTGACGGGAATGATATTTCTCTGATTGTCATAAATGACATGCTTGACAGTTCTATCGTGAACCGCCTTGACAAGCGTATCCGCATCTATTGTTGCCATCGGAACCTTAAGAGCAAGAACCCGTTGCCGCTTTTGAAATTGAATTACTATCTGAGGAAGGTCCGCCCTGAAATAGTCCATGTCCATTACGACAAGATTGCCCGACTTGTCTTGGGAAAATGGACTATGGTCCGCACGATTCACAATACGACGAACAATTTTGTCGAATCGAGGTTTTTTAAGGCCTGCTATGCAATTTCAAAGGTCGTTGAAGATGAATGGCGGCAGGCGGGGATGCAAACCATCCTTGTAGAAAACGGAATTCCTTGCGAAAGAATCAATCGCGAAAGGAATGGGCTCTTTAACGATGGTTTGTTGCATTTTGTCCAAGTCTCGCGGCTATATGTCAAGCAGAAGGGGCAGGATATCTTGCTGAATGCCCTGGCGGTAATCAGAAAACAGAACCTGTGTGCGACAAATTTCAAGATGCATTTTGTCGGAGACGGGTCTAGCAGGGAAATGCTGCAGGAATTGGCGACGACCTTGGGCGTGGACGACCTAGTGGTTTTTGAAGGGAATCGCCCAAGAGAGTGGGTCTATGACAACCTTTGCAATTTTGACCTGTTCATTCAGCCCTCCAGGTATGAAGGGTTTGGCTTGACTGTAGCCGAGGCCATGGTCGCCAGGGTGCCTGTCCTGTCGAGTAATATCGAGGGCCCTGTAGAGATTATGACCGTGGGTGAAGGCGATGCTGCTCGCCTTTTAGGCTATACCTTTGAATCGGAAAATGCGGATGATCTTGCCCGGCAGATTGCGGATTTTGTCCGGTCGGGCCGAGATGACGAAAGGATTGAATTCGGCCGTAGGCATGTGATGCAGAATTATAGCATCAAGAAGACCGCGATGCTGTACTTGGATGAGTACCGCAAGGTTCTCGCCTATAAGTGAGCGTCAATCCACTCCATTCTCTGGATAATCCAGCTGTTGAGTGAGTCTACGGCTTCGTCATAGCTGCTGTAGGCTTCCTTGTATGTCCAGTTCTCTGTATTTTCTAGAACCGGCCATCGCTTGAATTCGTTCTGTGTGGCCGGGGCAATTATTTTGGAATACTTGCGGATGGAATCCGGGAAAGTCTCTATCAAGTCATGGTGAGTTTTCCAGTATTTGGTTGCGGATTGCCAGTATTCGCTGCGTTTGAAGATTAGGCCGTTCCAGCCGCTATTGCGGACGTACCAGTCGTACGGAGTCCGTAGAGAGTCGTCTTCCCAGTTCCCGTAGGCGACGTCAAAATCCCATACGGGGCCGAGGCGTATCGGTTCTCCACTTTGCCATGTCAAGAAGATGCTGCGCCTAAAGGCTCCATCCTTGTTCTTGGAAAGTTCCTGAATCCAGTAGTAGCGAAGGTAGTCCTCGAAATCAAGCAGATTGGAAATTTTTTCGGGTGAGTCGTTGTCGTTCAGAGCGTTTTCGAATAGGTTAAGGGCGTTTTTTAGGAGCTGCGTTCCTGAATCGCTTGGGTTCTTGGGATACTTGATTTCAAATACGGTTTTCCTTTCGGTTGCGACAAGGTTTTCGTCGCCATATTCCGTAGGGCCCTTTTCCAGTAAAAATGAACTGTTGTTCTTGGGAATGTTTACCCGGTGTTCACCGACTTTTACGGTTTCTGTCAAGAGGTAAATGCCCTGGTATTGCCTATTGAGGTAAAGCTCCACGAAAGTACACCGGGGGGTATATTCGTCGCCAAGCCAGCCTGCAAGCTTATATGTAATAAAATTCTTGAGAAGGGTCTTGTCGGCGGAATTGGCGATAAGCGCCCATTCCTTGTCTTTGGGCATGCCGAACATTCCTTGCTTGTTTTCAAATTTGATTTTGTAGCCGGGTTTTGGCATCCCGGTAAAACTGGAGTTGCCTCTTCCCCGGATAGTGAGTTCCATGACGTCGCTTTCGGGTGAGTCTTTCCCGTATACCTGCAATTTGGCGGGGAGCGTCGTTATGCGGTCTCGGATTTGTGCGAAATCTTCGGTTTCCATGACAAGTCGTGGCAGTTCTGCATAGGGATACTCCGAGTCGTCTAGCGGTAGAAAGTCGGGGTTGTCCTCAGGTGCGTTCCAGACGCAGGAACATAAAAATAGGCATATATATATGATTGGAGCGCGGAACGGCATGTACCAAATTTAAAAAAAGATATATTATGGATAATATAAAAAAGGTCTCTATGTCAAACGAAAACGTTGTCGCATCTAAGCCTCGCAATTCTAATCTGGAATTATTCCGAATAATAGTCATGTTCTTGATTGTGTTGCATCATTCCATTGTTAATTCTGGATTGGTTCCCTTGATCGAGGCGGATTTCCCTTCCACTAAATCAACCATTCTTGCTTTTTTCGGTTGTGCAGGCAAAATAGGGATAAATTGCTTTGTGCTGATTACGGGCTATTTCATGTGTACGTCGAAAATAACTTTGCGCAAGGGGTTGAAACTTCTGCTAGAAGTTGAATTCTACAAGATTGCCATATTTGCCATATTCGTTGCGACGGGGTATACCCATCTATCGTTTAAGTCTATTTTTAATGGTGTAATGCCTGTCACGAGTATATCGGACGGATTTGTTTCTTGTTACCTGGTATTTTTCTGCTTCATTCCCTTTCTCAATATCCTTATTCAAGGGATGAATAAGAGACTGCATCTTATATTGATCTGCCTTTGCCTGCTCGCCTATAGCCTTCCTTCTCAAATTTTCATGACGGTTTCTTTTAACTATGTCGGGTGGTTCATGGTTGTTTATTTTGTAGCGGCATACTTTAGGCTATATCCGCCCAAATGGTCAATGAGTGCCAAGTCTACGGGATTGCTTGCGTTGCTGTTCTGGACGATATCCCTTTGCTGTGTTTGGGGGTGGGCGCAATATTGCGTTTACCGCGGAAAACCACCTTCATTTTTCTTCTTCGTGGCGGATTCCAACAAGCCTTTGGCAATTGCAACGGCGGTGTGCTTTTTCCTGTTCTTTAAAAATTTGAAGCTGGGCTATAGTAGGGTTATCAATACCATCGCCGCTTCCGCTTTTGGTGTGTTTCTGATTCATGCAAATTGTGACGCTATGCGCCAATGGTTGTGGCAGAAAACACTTGATAACGTGGGGCATTATTCCATTGACATTTTCAAGCACGTCATTGTTGGCGTACTTCTGATATACGCAATATGCACGTTAATAGACCTTGTCAGAATACATCTTTTGGAAAAGCCTGTGTTTAAGGTTATAGACTCCTATTGGGAAAAGAAACATTAGCTATATTAATTGCATAACGAGGATTTTTATGACCGACAAGCTTATAACAGTCACTTCGCCCCTGCTGCCTAGTCTTGAAGAACTTACTCCACTTCTCAAGGACATTTGGGATCGCAAGTGGCTAACCAATAATGGTCATTATCACCAGGAACTTGAAAAGGCCCTCGCCGAATACCTGGGGGTTGAGTATATCAGCCTGTTTACGAATGGGACACTTCCGCTGATTACGGCTTTACAGACGATGCGCATTACGGGTGAAGTTATTACAACCCCATATAGTTTTGTTGCTACGACGCACTCCATCTGGTGGAACGGCCTCACTCCGGTATTTGTCGATGTGGACCCCGCGACGGGCAACCTCGACCCGCAGAAGATTGAGGAGGCGATTACGCCGAAGACGACGGCGATTATGCCGGTGCATGTGTATGGCAATCCGTGTGATATTGAGGCTATTCAGGAAATAGCCGACCGCTACGGTTTGGCCGTTATTTACGATGCCGCCCATGCCTTCAACGTGAAGGTGAATGGCCGGACCATCCTGGATGCGGGCGACATGAATACACTCAGTTTCCATGCGACCAAGACATATAATACCGTTGAAGGTGGTGCACTTATCTGCCACGATGCCCGTACCAAGAAGCGCATAGACTATCTGAAGAATTTCGGCTTTGCGGGCGAGACTACCGTGGTGGCCCCGGGCATCAACAGCAAGATGGATGAAATTCGTTCGGCGTATGGTCTTTGCAACCTTAAGCACATTGACGATGCGATTGCCGCCCGCAGGACTGTTGCACAGAAGTATCGCGCCGCACTGGCGAATGTTTCTGGCATTACCATGTTCAAGGAACGCGATGACGTGACTTACAACTACTCGTACTTCCCGATATTCATTAACGAGAAGGAGTACGGCATAAGCCGTGACGCCCTTTACACGAAGATGAAGGAACACAACGTACTCGGCCGTCGCTATTTCTATCCGCTGATATCGAATTTCGCCATTTATCGAGGTTTGTCGTCTGCCTCGAGGGAGAACCTTCCTGTCGCAAACCGCATGGCCGATGAGGTCATCTGCCTGCCAATGTATGCAGGGCTTTCGGATGAAGATGTAAGTCGGGTTCTGGAACTTGTTGCTGGTAGGGGTGCGTAATGAAAAAACTGATGATTCTCGGTGGGTCCCGCTATGCAATACCGGTTATTGATGCTGCCCACAAACTTGGTCTTTATGCAATAACTGCGGACTATTTGCCGTACAACGTTGCTCACAAGTTCTCAGATCAGTATGTAAATGTGAGTATCATCGAAAAGGAAAAAGTTCTTAAGGTTGCACAAGAACTCCAAATTGGTGGGGTTGTAAGCTTTGCCTGTGATCCGGGTGTTGTTACGGCAGCTTATGTTGCGGAAAAAATGGGTTTGCCTTTCCAAGGATCCTATAAATCAACCTCGATTTTGCAGGATAAGGGCCTTTTTCGCAGATTCTTGAAGGAAAATGGTTTCAACGTTCCTCATGCAAAAAGCTATTCCGACAAGAATGCGCCACTTGCTGACATAGATTTCTTTACCTGGCCGGTTATTGTGAAGCCCGTTGATTCTGCGGGTAGTAAGGGTGTTACTAAGGTAAATAAGCCCGAGGAGCTTCCTGCCGCAATAGACACTGCGCTTGGCGGCTCTCACAATGGTCACTTCATTATTGAAGATTTTTTGACTTTTGACGGGTTCCATTCCAGCGCGGATCCGTTTACTGTCGATGGAAAACTCGTCTTTTCTACGTATTCCGATCAACTATTTGACAAAGAGGCTGATAATCCTTACACACCGGCGTTGATTATTTGGCCTTCGTCCATGAAAAAGGCTAACCAGGAATATCTAGATAAAGAAATTCAGCGCTTGATGATGTTGCTCGGCATGAAGACGGGTATTTACAACATTGAATCGTGTGTCGGGATAGACGGAAAGCCCTATATTATGGAGGTTTCGCCACGAGGTGGCGGTTGCAAGATTGCCGAGTTGCAGAGGCTCGCTTTTGGTGTAGATTTGATTGAAAATGAAGTCCGTGCGGCAGTCGGAATGCCGCTGGTTGATGTCCGCCAAACAGAATGTGATGGGCATTGGTGCGAATTTGTTATTCATGCAAGGCCTGGACAGAGCGGGGTTTTCAAGAGAATGGAAATAGACGAGGATATCCGCTCCAAGTATGTCAAGGCTGTAGACATGACTACGAAGGAAGGCGATATGGTCCATCCCTTCACTGGTGCGAATATGAGCCTTGGTGATATGTTCCTCCGCTTTGATTCTCGTGAAGAAATGGATGCTGTGATGGCTCGCTCAAATGAATGGCTAAGGATTATACTCGAGTAGAAAATGCCGGAAACCTCGTATAGTGTTGAATGCTTGTGCGAGCAAGATATTTCTTGCTTTTTCGTTAAGGCACAGGAGCAATTCCCGTACTTGTTTAACAACCTGGATATTTCTGCTTTTTCTAAAAAATTGGCTGATTATGCGAATTTTATAGTATGCAGGTGCTCTGGACAGGTGGCGGGAATCCTTGCGTTTTACATGAATAATGGGCATTTTGTCTATGTAACTTTCGTCTGCACTCTTAAGGAGTTCCAGCGACTTTCTATCTTTTCCAATATGTTGCATAAATTGGAAAATTTGGCGCAAGAAAAGGGGTACGAAAAAATTCGCCTTGAGGTGGCCAAAGAAAACCATTCTGCACAACAGGTGTATCTACACAAGGATTTTTCGGTTGTAGAACAAGGAGATAATTCTCTTTTTATGGAAAAATGGATCGGCAAGCACGGAGAATCCGCATGACAGAGTGTGAAAGAATTGTGAAGGAAAAAATTCTTCCGGAATCCTTTTTTGAACCGGAAGAAAGGAACGGCTTTTTTGTTGATGCCAATAGAAAGAAAACCTGGGCGATTCTGATAGACTTGCTTGTTCGTTTTGACAGGTTTTGCAACGACAACCATCTGAATTATTTTTTGATTTTTGGCTCTCTTTTGGGCGCGGTTCGCCACAAGGGGTTTATTCCTTGGGATGACGATGTTGATATCGTTATGCCCAGAGATGACTATAACAAGTTTACGTCACTAGCGGGTAAAATTGACCGGCCTTATTGTATACAGTCCTATTTAAACGAGTCTGACTTTTTCCTGTCTTTTGCGAAATTCCGTAATGTGAATACGACTTGCATCAGTAAGCCTTTCTCACATCGGAAGTTTAATCAGGGCATAGCGCTGGATATTTTCCCCTTAGACAATTTTGAGAATCAAGGTGCGCAGGAACGGTTCGATAGGATTAAGTGGTTGAATATGCAAAATTCAACTTATATGCGCATGGGAAATCCGTATCTAGATGCCTCTTCGCAAGAAAGAATAAAGCAGCATTCTGGACGTGCACCTTTGGATGTCTTGCAAGAGATCGAAAGCCTGGTTACGCAATTCAATAACAAGGAGACGGATAAGGTCGGTGTCAATGCACTGACAATCTATTCCTTTGAAAAGAACACCTGGCTTAAGCGGGATTTCGATTCGTTTGACTTGATGGAATTTGAATGTTGTCGTTTCCGCGTTCCATGTGGATTTGAGGATGTCCTTACGACAACGTATGGCGATTACATGCAGTTCCCGCCCGTTGAAAAAAGGGGTGGTTGGCACAACAATCTTATTATTGATCCTGACACACCTTTTTCCGAATACAAAATTTAAGGTTTCCATGAAAAAAGTTTATTGCGGCATGAGTGCCGACCTGATTCACCACGGACATCTGAACATCATTCACGAGGCCATGAAGCTTGGCGTGGTAACGGTCGGTGTCCTGACCGACGAGGCGATTGCTAGTTACAAGCGCCTGCCTTACTTGACGTATGAACAGCGTGCGGAAATCGTCTCCAACATCAAGGGTGTTGCGCAGGTCGTGCCGCAGACAACGCTGGACTATGTCCCCAACCTCGAAAAACTCAAGCCGGACTACGTGGTGCACGGCGACGACTGGAAGACCGGCGTTCAGCAGGAAACCCGCCAGCGCGTTATTGACTGCATCGCCAAGTGGGGAGGCAAGGTTGTCGACATTCCCTACACCCCGGGCGTTTCCTCAACCGTCCTGAACGCCGAGATGCGCGAGATCGGCACGACACCTGCGGTGCGCCAGAGGATGCTCCGCCGCCTGATCGCGGCCAAGCCTATCGTCCGAATCATGGAGAGCCATTCCGGCCTGACGGGTCTCATCATCGAGAAGACCAAGGTCAAGGTGAACAACAAGACCGAGGAATTCGACGGCATGTGGGCAAGCTCGCTTACCGATTCCACCAGCAAGGGCAAGCCCGATATCGAGGCCGTGGACCTCACCACGCGCCTGCATGGCCTGAACGATGCGCTCGAATGTACGACCAAGCCGGTCATCTATGACGGCGATACCGGCGGAAAGATAGAGCACTTCGTGTTCACCGTACGTACGCTTGAACGCCTCGGCGTTTCCGCGGTAATCATCGAGGACAAGATCGGCCTCAAGAAGAACTCCCTGTTCGGTACGGACGCTATCCAGACGCAGGATACCATCGAGGGCTTCTGCGAGAAGATCCGTACGGGTAAGCGTGCGCAGATTGCGCAGGACTTCATGATTATCGCCCGCTGCGAGAGCCTCATCGCTGGCAAGCCAATCGAGGACGCCCTGGAACGCTGCTTCGCCTATGTCGAGGCCGGTGCAGACGGCATTATGATTCATAGCAAGGACAAGTCGGGCGAGGATATCAAGGAATTCTGCAAGCGCTTCCGCGAGAAGCACTCCTCGGTACCGCTGGTCGTGGTTCCTACCACCTACAACCACGTGACCGAAGAGGAACTTGCCAGCTGGGGCGTGAACGTGGTCATCTACGCGAACCACATGCTGCGCAGCGCATACCCCGCCATGGTGAATACGGCGAAGTCCATCCTCACGCATCACCGCTCGTTCGAGGCGAACGACATGTGCATGAGCATCAAGGAAATCCTCGAGCTCATCCCGGGAACCAAGTAGGAGCGATGCAGACGGTCATCTCGACAGAACGGGGGTACGAAGGCCTCGTTGAATACCTGCGGGAGTCCGGGATGAAGAAGGTCCTGGTCGTCTGCGGGAATTCATGCGGTCGCCTGAACATAGGCAGGTTTCTTGATGAACAGATTCGTCAGGGAGTGATGAGTGCCGTGTACTTCAGGGATTTTGCGCCGAACCCGGATTACGCCTCTGTCGTGAAGGGCGTCGAAACTTTCCGGTCAAACGGTTGCGATTCCATCCTCGCCATTGGTGGCGGCAGTGCCATGGATACGGCCAAGTGCATCAAGTTGTATGCGACGATGCCTGCGGGTTGTGACTACATACACGAAAAGGTTGTCCCGAACGCGATTCCGTTCGTCGCAGTTCCCACTACGGCCGGAACGGGAAGCGAGGCGACCCGCTTCGCCGTAATCTACTATAACGGGGAGAAGCAGTCCGTCACGGACGCGAACTGCATTCCGCAGGCGGTGCTGTTCGACCCGTCCGTCCTGGACTCGCTTCCGGAATATCACCGGAAGTCCACCATGATGGATGCGTTCTGCCATGCGGTGGAGTCGTCCTGGTCGGTCAATTCTACGGACGAGAGCCGGGAATATTCGAGAAAGGCAATCCGCCTGATCCTGGAAAATCGCGATTCGTACCTGAACAATGAACCTGCCGGGAATAGAAAGATGCTCGAGGCGGCGAACGTTGCCGGCAAGGCCATCAACATTTCGCAGACGACCGCCGGGCACGCCATGTGCTACAAGCTGACAAGCCTGTACAAGATTGCCCACGGGCATGCCGCGGCGCTGTGCGTGTCTGCGCTGTGGCCCTATATGCTCGCCCATAGGGATGACTGTGCCGATGTGCGTGGCGTGGAACACCTTTCCGGCGTATTCGCAACCCTGGCCGAATGCATGGGCGCACAAACCCCTGAGGCTGCCGCAGAAAAATTCAAGGACTTTGTAGACGGACTAGGTCTCGGAATCCCGTCCGTCCGGGACGACTCGGATTACGATATTCTGAAAAAGTCGGTCAACCCGGTACGTCTCAAGAACAACCCCGTAAGATTGGACGAAAAGGCCATAGACACCCTTTACCACCAGATTCTGGGAGAATAAGATGAAAGTTGAAAGATTGATGGAAATTATCGGAGCCGATTTCTACACCGGCGTGCCGGACTCCCAGCTCAAGGCCCTCTGCAACTGCCTGATGAATACATACGGCATCGACCCGAAACACCATGTTATCGCTGCAAACGAAGGCAACTGCACCGCCTTGGCCGCCGGATACCACCTGGCGACGGGCAAGGTCCCCGTGGTCTACATGCAGAATTCCGGCGAGGGCAACATCATCAACCCTGTGGCCTCCCTTCTTAACGACAAGGTCTATGCCATCCCGATGGTGTTTATCGTGGGCTGGCGTGGCGAGCCCGGCGTCCATGACGAGCCGCAGCACATCTATCAGGGCGAAGTCACCGTGAAGCTCCTCGAGGATATGGATATCGCCACGTTTATTATCGGCAAGGACACGACCGATGCGGAAGTTGAATCCGTCATGGCCGAATTCAGGAAAGTCCTGGCCCAGGGCAAGGATGTCGCCTTCGTTGTTCGCAAGGGCGCCCTTTCCTATGACGGCAAGGTCGTATACAAGAATGACAACGTGATGGTCCGCGAGGAGATTATCCGCCATATCGTGGCCGTGTCGGGCGAGGACTCGATCGTATCCACTACGGGCAAGGCCAGCCGAGAACTTTTCGAGATTAGGGAAGCTAACGGACAGAGCCACAAGTACGACTTTTTGACGGTGGGCTCCATGGGGCACAGTTCCTCGATCGCTCTCGGTGTCGCGCTCAATAAGCCCGAAAGGAAGATCTGGTGTGTCGATGGCGACGGCGCCGTGCTCATGCACATGGGGGCCATGGCGGTTGTCGGTGCGAACGCGCCGAAGAACCTGGTGCATGTCGTAATCAACAATGGAGCGCATGAAACCGTGGGCGGTATGCCGACCGTAGCCGCCAGGATGGATCTTGTCGCGATTGCCAGGGCCTGCGGCTACCCGAAGGCGGTGTCCGTAGATACGTTCGAGGCCCTGGACCGCGAATTGAAATCGGCAAAGTCCGCCAAGGAACTGACCTTTATCGAGGTCAAGTGTTCCATCGGTGCCCGTGACGACCTTGGCAGGCCTACGACTACTGCCCTGGAAAATAAGCAGAACTTCATGGATTTTTTGAAGTGAATTTTATTATAGTTGACGAAGCATGTCCCTAAAAACGTCTGTCATAACATCCCTCATTTGGAAGTTCCTTGAGCGCATCGGTACGCAGGGGGTTTCTTTCATCGTTGCGATTGTTTTGGCTCGTCTGCTGTCGCCAGCGGATTTCGGGCTGATTGCCATAGTGACGGTCTTTGTTACCATGGCGAATGTATTTGTGCAGAGTGGCCTGAATACCGCGCTTATCCAGAAGAAGAATGCGGACAATCTGGACTTTTCGACCGTATTCTTTTCGTGCCTTGCGCTTGCCGCTGTCCTGTATATGGGGCTGTTCTTTAGCGCTCCCTTTATTGCGGAGTTCTACAACAATCAGTCGGAACTTGTTCCTGTAATTCGAGTGCTTGGACTGATGCTCCCGCTTGGCGCCTTGAACTCGATTCAGGAAGCCTACGTAGCTCGGAACATGATGTTCAAGAAGCTATTCTACCGTAGTGTCGGGGCCGTCATCCCGGCGGGCATTATCGGAGTCGTGTGTGCCTATCTGGGGATTGGAATATGGTCGCTTGTCGCCCAACAGCTTTCGAACGCATTCCTCATTTGTGTCATTATGTGGTTTACGGTAAAGTGGCGCCCGTCTCTAGCTTTTTCTTTTGAACGATGGAAGGGACTGTTCTCGTTCGGGTGGAAACTGCTTTGTTCTTCGTTGCTAGATACATTCTATTATAATATTAGAGATTTGGTGATTGGAAAGCTGTTTACCCCTGCTGATCTCGGTTTCTATAATCGCGGTGACCAGTTCCCGAAACTCATTATTACCAACATTAACGCATCTATACAGTCGGTGTTGTTGCCGTCGCTTTCAACCGTTCAGGATGATCGAGTGAGGTTGAAGGCGTTGGCTCGTCGTTCCATAAAAACAAGCTCCTTCTTGATTTTGCCCATGATGGCGGGGCTTGCTGCATTGGCTCAGCCTCTTACCTTAGTACTTCTGGGTGAAAAGTGGTTGCCGGCGGTTCCGTTTATCCAGATTTGCTGCTTTAGTTATGCATTCTGGCCTATCCATACAACGAACCTTTCTGCAATCAATGCCGTCGGCCGTAGCGATGTATTCCTGAAGCTCGAGATTATTAAGAAAAGCTATGGGCTGACCATCCTTGCTATCGCGGTTTATGCATTCCGTTCGCCACTCGGTATTGCCATGAGTGCTGCTATCACGGCTCCGTTGGGCTCCTTTGTGAATGCGTATCCCAACAAGAAACTATTGGATTACGGCTTTGCCGAGCAAATGAAAGACTTCCTACCATCCTTCTTTTTGTCCGTGGCGATGGGTGCCACCATTTATCTGGGCGGGAATTTCCTTACCGAAAGACTGAATTTGGCACCTATTTTGCTGATGGTTGTTTCTGCAGTCGTAGGTATTTTGCTCTATTTTGGATTGGCTAAGGTGCTTCATTTTGAATGCCTGGATTATCTGATTAAGACGATTAAAGAGTGGAAGTTTAAATCAAATAAGGCTGATTTGGAAAAATGATAGATCGCACTCAAGAAGACGTGATGCAATGCTGGCCGAAGGAATGGGATACTCCTTTGGTTAGTATTCGGTGCTTAGCGTACAATCAGGAACAATATATTGTGCAGACTTTGGAAGGTTTCCTGATGCAGGAAACCGAATATCCATTTGAGATCGTTATTCATGATGATGCGTCGACAGATAAAACAACAGATATTATTCGGGAATATGAACAAAGATTCCCGAAGATAATAAAGCCTATTTATGAGACTGAGAACCGATATTCTAAGCATGATGGGTCGCTTTCGCGTATGATGAGAGATGCCTGTCACGGAAAGTATATCGCTTTTTGTGAAGGGGATGACTACTGGATTGATCCTTCGAAACTGCAGACGCAGGTGAAATGGATGGAGGAACATCCTGAATACACGATGTGCTGCAGCAATGCGAATGTTGTTTCTTCACGGGAAATTGATTGGACTAGATATCCGGAAGATTGCGATATTCCTCTTGCTGATATGGTTCTTTGTGGGGGAGCCTGGGTTGTAACGTGTACGACTTTGTATAGAAGAAATATTGTTGAGGAATACAGTAGGCTTGATTTTTGCCTTCAATGTCATGTTGGTGATTATTGTTGCCAAATTTTAAGTGCCTTATTGGGAAAAGTTCGGTATTTCAACACGCGTATGGCCGCATACCGTTATTTGGCTGTCGGGTCGTGGTCTTCAAAAAACACAGGTTTTGATTATAACAAGAAACTCAAGGGCTGGCGTTCGGAAATCGACATGCTGAAAGGCTTTGATGCTTATAGCGAGTATAAGTATCATGACCTGTTCGAAAAGAAGATGTCCTTTGACGTGTACGTGAATTCTGTAATTGCTGGCGACGGATTCCGGCCGGCAAAAGATGTTAAGGCAATCTTGTCTAATTTTGAAGATGTGAAGGGTTTCTCGCTGTTGCAGAAAATCAAGATATTCCTAATCACCCATCACTTGTCCTTCCTGTTCCAAATTAAACGTGGACTGGCGGGCAAGAATAAGGAGCAACCGAAATGAAAAAATACAAAGTCGGATATACCGCCGGGGGTTTTGACTTGTTCCATGTGGGGCATTTGAACTTGCTGGAACGATGCAAGCAGATGTGTGATTATTTGATTGTCGGCGTGTGCGATGATGACTATGTCAAGAACATCAAGCATAAGGAGCCTGTGTTTAAGGAAGACGAGCGTGTCCGAATCCTGAATGCCCTCAAGTGCGTTGACCGGGCTGAACTCGTTAACTTCGAAATTACCGACGACAAGATGTTCGCCCTGAAAAAATTTCATTTTGACGTTCTCTTTTCAGGGGACGATTGGAAAGGGTCCGAACGTTATAATAAAACCGAAGCGGATTTTTCAAAAGTCGGCGTTTCTATAGAATACCTCCCTTATACTAAGGGCATTTCTTCAACAGATATAAAGAAGAAAATCTAGCACGGCTAAAAAGTATCTTAGTTGCAAGTGAATATTAAACCGTCCCGATTGCTACTTGCCTGTGCCTTGCTGGCGTCGTCTGTGCATGCCCGCGAGACTGTTTTGCCGGTGCGTGCTCCCGAAACTAGCGTACTGCTTGGGGGCGTTGCGGAACTCCGTGACGACGTCTACAGTGCCGATATCAATGTGGCGGGGGAATATGCCTTTTGCAAGTGTTTTAGCGTCTATGGTGATGTTGCCTACCGTCTTGTAAGTTACGAGTGGAATACGATGCTGCACGACCAGATTCACGAGATGGTGAATCTGCGGGTAAATGGATTGAATGAATCGTACGTGGGCGTGAAATTTATGCCGTTCTCTTTCGCGGGTGTTGATGCTAGCTGGCGGTTTCCGCCGCGCGAGGGTTCCCAAGTCAATCGTTTTCACCGTTTGGGCGTTTCGCCTTTTGGCCTCTATGAATTCTCACAGAACATGACGCTTGGCACTGCGGTGGAATACCTTACCTTTCTTGAAAAGGGTGGGTTCCTCCCGGGAGATGAAATTGGCCTGAAGGGGAGCGCATCCTGGAAACTGCTATGGAACCATGAGACTTGTTCCGGCTGGAAATTTGACTATGTCTTTTTGTATCGTTGGCGAATTCAGGAATCCGAAAATGGCAATCTTGACAAGCCGTACCGCAAGATGAATGACCTTTATCGAGGTTTTAAGATGCGCGTTGACGCCGCTCGCTATTTTTCGCTTGTGGGCAATTCTCTATGGTTCACGCTCTTTTATGAAATAAACCGTGGCAACCTGTTCGGGATGGAAACAGGCCACACACTTGGTATCTATGCGAAATTGAATTTCGGAAACTAGTACTTTCCGTACTTGTATCCGTAACCGTCGGAGTGGCTGTGTTCGTATTTGTTGATGACAATGCTTGCGTGTGCGTCGCCATTACCCTTGAGTAACTGAGCCATGCCGTCCTTGATGGCATCAATGCTGTGCTTGTTATATTCAATGACCATTACAAGTTGCGAAGCGTAACGACAGGCGAGTGTTGCATCTGTGACAAGCATAATTGGTGGAGTGTCAATTATAATCATGTCGTATTCCTTCTCCAAGTTGCTGATAAGTTCAGTGTAGTGCTTGGAACCGAGCAATTCGGACGGGTTGCTCGGAACGTTGCCGCACGGCATGACGAAGAGATTTTCAACTTCGGTGGAATGGATGACGTCTGCTAGTTCTGCATTGCGCATGAGCAATTGGGATAGACCGTTGCCGCGCTTGATTCCGAATTCCTTGTGCAGGCGGCCCTTGCGGAGGTCTGCGTCAATAAGGAGCACCTTTTTGCCGAGTCCGGCGAACAAGGCGGCCAAGTTGACGGAGATAAAGCTCTTGCCTACGCCGGGGATAAGGCCGCTTACGCCAATGATTGGACGGCAACCTTCGTCCATGCTAAATTCAAGTGAGCTGCGGAGTGCGCGTAGCGATTCAACGGCCACGTCGTCCGGTTCGACGACGGCGAGAGGCCGTGTACCCTTGGTTCCGTTGGGATTGCCCTTGGGAATCTTGGCGTAGACGCTGAATCCGGTTTCTTTTTCGATAAAGTTCGGGTCGCGTACGCCATTACTGAACTTGCTTTTGATGCTTACCAAGGCTGCGCCAAATAGGAAGCCAAGGAATAGGGCTACGCAGAGGATAATCTTTTTCTTGGGCTTTGTCGGTTTTCTGACTTGCTCGGCATAATCAATGATGCGGACTGTACCCACTTCGCCGGCAGAAACAAGCTTAAGTTGTTGAATGTTGTTTAGCATAGTTGTGTACATGATTTTGGTCAGGTCCACTTCATTGTTCAGTTTTAAAACTTCTTGCTGGGTAGCGGGGAGTTTCTTTGATTCGCTGGTATTGTGTGCTAATTCGCGCTTGATCGTGGCTTCTTGTTCTTCGTATGTCTTGATGGTGGGGTGTTCCGGTTGGAATAGACGGATGGCGTCCTGTTTTTTCTGTTGCAGATTCAGAAGGTCCTGTTGCAATTTGTTTCTGCGTTCAAGCACAAGCCTTGTTTCGGCATTGATGTCGACAGAACCAACGCGGTTGCGGTAACTGTTGAAGCGGAGCATGGCGCTGTCCATTTGAGCCTTGACTTCAGGAAGTTGTTTTTCCAAGAATTCCAAAGTCTTCTGAGCTTCGGCGTTACTGCGTTCCACGTTCTGCCGGAGGTAGGCGTTGGCAATTTCGTTCAGGATTTCGGTGGCGCGGTCGGGATAGATATCTTGGTAGCTGAATTCGAGAATGCCTGTTTTCTTGCCTTTTTCCTTGATATCGAAAGCGCTTTTAAATGCATCGATGGCGTCAAGCCTGTTCATCTTGTATAAAGAGAAGCGTTGTCCTTTCTTTATGTCCATCTTCAACACGCTGAAGGTGGCGGTATCGCCTGCGTAGGGGATTCTGTATGTTTCCCCTGCATGGCAGTTGCTCATGACTTTCTTGTTGTTGTGGTCATACAGCTCGAAGGATAGACTGTCGTTGGCGACTGCAGTCCATGCACCTCCGCGTTCTTCTTCGGGGAGGTTGTCCCACGGGATTTCCAGCTGGTTCAGTTCCATCCTGCCTTCCTTGTGTAGCAGGCGCTGGAGTTTGCGGGTTGGGGTTGCTACGTAAAGCAGACGCATCTTGTCTACGGCGTCGCCGATAATCTGCCTACTCTTGATGAGCTCGATTTCGGTTTCGGCAGGGCTAGAACTGGCAAACAGGCTTCCGAGGCTGCCCATCATGGCGCTGGCCATTCCCTTGTTGTTTTTCGATTCAATCTGCAGCAGTGCGTCTACCTGGTAAATGGGGCGAATCCACATCGCCACAAAAACGCCCACGACGCCCGAAAGAATCAAACATGGCAGCATGATCTGCCAGTTCTTGGCCAAGTCCTTCAAAAGGTCAAAAAGATCGGTTTCTTCTTTTTTAGCAGACGATGCCATTAGATAATCCTCAATAATCTAAACACTCTGACATAAAATAGAAAAAATTGCTAAAATATTTGCAATGAGAAAGTTTTTTGCATTAGTGTTTATGGCCGTTTGCGCCTCTTTCGCCTACATTCCGGGCGAATCGGGCTTCGTGTCGCAGGATGGCGGCCACGGGATTTTCGGCAACCCGGCGTCCCTTTCGGCGTTTGATTCGAAGGGCGTGCTGCTCGGCTACCAGTTCGATGACAACGTGTCCGCCTTGCGTGCGGGTGCGAACCTGGAGAGGCTCGGCGTCGGTTTCGATTACCGCACCGACGGCGAGGGTTTCGATGAGGCCCGCTGGAGTGCCACGTATTCGTTCCCGATGTTCGACCGTCTGCTTTTCTGGGGTACGCGCGTGCAGGCCCTCCGCAGTGCGGATTTCGAGGGTACGGAATGGACGCTGGACCAGGGCTTTCTGGTTCGCCCCTTCAACTGGCTTTCTTTGGGCTACACCTGCGAAAACTTGCTTTACCTTGGGCCGGAGTCGCAGGACCGCATCCATAGTTTCGGTGCTACCCTCCGCATTGGCCGCAACCTTGCGGTGAGCTACGACTGGGAAGATTTCGAGAACCACAGGCTCTTCCTGGAACTTGGGCTCTACGGGTTCCGCTTCGCTTTCCAGATGCCCCTTTACGGCGACGACGAATGGCGCCTCACGGTATCGACGTCAATTGGCGGCAACTACGACTTTGCCCTGACGGTGTTCGACGATTACCTGCCGAAGGGTGGCGCTATCGGCTACCATTCGTCGCGTAACCCGCAGGCGTCGCGCTTTGCGCAGATTGTGCGCGTGCCTCTCAATACCGACGTGGTGGAAAAGAGCGAGGGCCTGCCGTTTATCGGTGAACGCGATATCACGCTTTCGAAGGTGCGCAACTTGTTCGAGCACCTGATGCGCGACCCGTCTGCGGGTCTCGTGATTCTCGACTTTTCGGGTTATCGCGGGAACCTTGGCGTCTCGGGAGAAATCAATCGCATGGTGATGGCGCTCCGGGCGCGCGGCTCGAAGGTGGTCGCCTACGTGGATGATATTCGTTTGTCTGTACTTCTGGCGGCTGCTTCCGTTGACCGCGTTGTGGCGGAACCTTCTGCTCACCTGACTTGGCGCGGGCTCGGTGGGAATTCCCTCTTTTACAAGGGCCTGCTGGACAAGATTGGCGTGAAGGTGGAATTCTTGAAGCACGGTGCCTACAAGTCTGCGGTGGAACCCTACGTTGCGGACTCGATGTCTACCGAGGCGCGCGAGAACCGGAAGGAACTCTACACCGACCTCTGGCAGTCCGTCACCTCTATGGTTGCGGTGCGGAACACGCGCCAGTCCCTCGGGGTCAAACGCACCCTCGATTCGCTGGCGTCTACCCCGGTGGTTTCTGCGTCCGCGGCTGTGCGGGCGGGGCTCGTGGATACGCTCTTGTACCTGGACCAGGTGCCGGCATACGCGCTCAAGTCGTTCTTCGATGTGGACGCCCCGCAGGCGCGCTACAGCGACTGGTACCCGACTTCGCGCAAGATTTTTGACGAGACATGGCGCCAGCGTTCGCGCATTGCGCTCCTGAACATCGACGGTACTATTGATGCGGGTATGGAACAGAGCGTCGCCGAGGCTCTGCGTCGCATGCCGGGCAGTGCCGAGGCGCTCGTGCTCCGCATCTCCTCTCCGGGTGGCAGCGCGATTGCGTCGGACAAGATTTGGGGCGCCATCATGGAACTCAAGAAGCGTGGAATCCCTGTAGTTGCAAGCATTGGCGATATGGGAGCCTCGGGCGCGTATTACATTGCCTGTGCCGCCGACGCGATATTCGCCGAGCCGTATTCCATAGTCGGGAGCATCGGCATTTACGGTGGCAAGATAGATGCCTCCGGACTCATGAGCAAGGTGGGCCTGAAGGCGGAGACGGTAAAGACGCACGAGCATGCCGATGCGGAAACCTTCACGCGCCCGTGGACCGACGCGGAGAAGGCCGCCCTCCAGCAGTACATGGACGAGTTCTACGAACGCTTTGTGAAGGTGGTCTCGGGTGCTACAGGCATCGCCCGCGCGAAGGTGGATTCCTCGTATGGCGGCGGCCGCGTGTTTATTGGCGAGAAGGCCTACAAGTACGGGCTGGTGCAGGGCCTGGGCGGCCTGGATGCTGCCCTGAAGGAGGCACGCAAGCGCGCGAATATTGGCGAGGGCAACGATATCGAACTTGTCCCGATTCTTACCGGCGGCTCTAACATCATTCGTGATCCCTCGGCAAGTGCGCTTATCGACTTTGTGCTCGGTGCCGAGCGCGTGCAGTTCTGGGCCCTCGACCCGCTGCTCTGGGAAGGTGCCGAATGATAGCCATTGTCGTTACAGTCCTCTGTTGCCTTGCCGCCTCGGCGTTCTGTTCCGTGACGGAAGCTTCTTTCTATAGTGTGCCGCCCGCGACGGTCGAGTTCCTGCAGAAGAACAAGAAGTTTACGGCCAGGTACCTCACGCACGTTAAGGAAAATATTGACCGCTACATAGCATCCGTGCTAATCGTGAACACGGTCGCGAACACGGTGGGTGCCTCGCTTGCGACGGCGCTCGCGGTGAAGCGCCTTTCCTCTACCGGCGCGATGGCGCTCCCGATTGTCCTCACGATTCTCATTCTCCTCTTCGGCGAAATCACTCCCAAGACGCTCGGCGTAAAGCAGGCGAAGACGTTCGCCCCGCTCGTGTCGGTGCCGTTCTATTATATCACCAAGATTCTCGGCTGGACCGGGCTCATATGGCTGTGCCTCACGCTTACCAAGCACTGGACGCACGAGGACGAAGAAAAGAAGGACGTGAGCATCGAGGACATCAACAGCCTTGTGAGTCTTGGCCTTCGCGAGGAGGTTATCGACCGCCAGCAGGCTTCCGTCATCAAGAACATTCTTGCGCTCAAGTCGGTGCCTGCACGCAAGGTGATGACTCCCCGCCAGGTGGTGTTCAGCCTCCCTGCCGACAAGACCTTCGGCGAGACCATCGACGAACTCGGGAATTGGCCTTTCTCGCGCATCCCGCTGTACGCCGAGAACAAGGATGCCTGGATTGGGATTGTGCTTAGGCGCGACGCCTACAACAGGCTTGCGGAAGGCGAGCGCGACGTTACGCTCCGGCAAATGATGCGCCCCCTCCAGCTGATACCCGACAGCGTGATGCTCGACAAGCTGTTGCTCCGGTTCTTGAAGCAGCGCGGGCACATGGTGGGCGTGGTGGACGAGTTCGGTGCCATCGCGGGCATCGTGAGCCTCGAGGACGTGCTGGAAGAAATCCTCGGGCGCGAGATTGTGGACGAGTACGACGAGTCCGTGAACCTGCAGGAAACGGCCCGCCGCCGCAGCAAGGCCCTCGCGTTCATCCGCAAGAAGCGCCCCAAGAAGTAACTTGTGTTGCATTGTCATCCCCGCGCAGGCGGGCGGACAGCACTTAGCACTTTAGTGCTTAGTGCGCATGGCCACCAAGGTGGGGATCTTTCCTTCAAAATGACTATATAATTATATCAATTCATATAATTGATAGAGTCTAAAACCCGTATTTTTAGGACTTTTCTAGAAAAATATGATTTTTTACCCTTGTCGGCCTTGCCGAAACCATCTATATTTGTATCGCTTTTTCCGGGGCACCCCTGCCCAGGAATTCCATTAACTAGAGGATTTACATGAAGACCATTACGGTAAACCCGAAGTCCGTTACCCGCAAGTGGAAGCTTGTGGACGCTGCGGAAAAACCCCTGGGACGCGTTGCAAGCGAAGTTGCTCGTCTCCTCATGGGCAAGCACAAGGCCATCTACTCCCCGAACGTCGACACTGGCGATTTCGTCGTTGTCATCAACGCCGCCAAGGTTGCCGTTACCGGTAACAAGAACCTGCAGAAGGAATACTTCCGTCACACCGGTCACATCGCCGGCGAACGCTGGATCAACTTTGCCGACCTCATGGCGAAGGACCCGACCGCCCCGCTGACCGCTGCTATCTGGGGTATGCTCCCTCACAGCGCTCTTGGCCACAAGATGGTTAAGAAACTCAAAATCTATGCCGGCGCCGAACATCCGCACGCTGCGCAGAACCCCGAAGTCGTTGACTTCTAATCTTTAGAACGGAGGATACCTCTATCGCTACCGCAAAGAACAAGAAGATCTACCGTGGCACGGGCCGCCGCAAGAACGCCATCGCCGCTGTGATCCTGAAGCCGGGTACCGGCAAGCGCACTATCAATGGTCGTGATTTCAAGGATTACTTCCATTCCGAAGTGCAGAACATGATCGCCAACCTTCCGTTCGCCATCCTCGGCAACGCGGAAGAATGGGACGTCGAAGTCACCGCTCGTGGCGGTGGAATCGCCGGCCAGATGGGTGCTGTCCGCCTGGGCATTGCCCGCGCTCTCGTGGCCAACGACGCCGAAGTCAAGCCCGCCCTCAAGAAGGAAGGCCTCATGACTCGTGACGCCCGTGCCGTTGAACGTAAGAAGTTCGGCCGCAAGAAGGCCCGTAAGCACTTCCAGTTCAGCAAGCGCTAATCTGCGAATCGCTTTACAAGAAAAGCTCCGACATCGTCGGGGCTTTTCTTTTTTATGCACACCGCAGGTGTGCCCTCCCTAGTCTCGTATTGCGCATTTAAATTATCTTTTATATATTATTGTTAGGATGAGAAAAAAGGCTTTATTATTACTTGCTGCGGTTGTCCTGGCCTCGTGCAGTTGGCCGGACAGTTCCGTTTATTACACATTTGACGAAAAGTCGGGCGAGGTCATGCTTACTGACCTGTACGGCCTCGTGTTTAAGCCCGTGTGCAGCGTGGACGGCAAGGAAAAGAAGTGCGGTGCCGTATTCCGCGAATTCATGGAAGAATCTATGGTATTTACGTCCCACATGGAATACAGTACCACCGAAATAGTCATTCCGGGCTTTAAGGACGCTTCGATACTTTCTCTCCAGGTGAAAGACGACAATTCCGGCGACGTGCGGCCCTTGCTTTCGTACAAGCAGAGCGACATCCCGTACATGAAGGGGAGTACATACGTGCCCTCGGTCATGGAACTGCATGCGACATCGGCGCCTACGGAATATACGCTGTCGGGCTACTACGATGGCGACGAATGGGTCAATCGCGACACGACGGTTTCCGTCGGGGACACGCTGTTTGCAAATGAGGATGGCCTGCTCAGGTTTACGGTGCAGGACAAGGCGGGGAACAGGGCCTCGCTAGAGGTAGATCTTGGTAATGTTCTTAAGAAGAATGATGCGAGTACAATCAAGTCTCAGCGAGTGAGTGGGTATGATTGGGAAACCCGCAAGGATACTTCCTATACCTATTATTATTGGGTGGCCGATGCTGGCACCGTTTCGTTCACGCCTATTGAAACCAATTTCGAACCGCTGAAGTCCTCGCCGACATCTACGGTGCCGTTCCTTCATTTGCTGTTTGCGGAAAACATGTCCTACACATCCGGTGATTCGAATCTGGTGGATGGCGGGTTCAATAAAAGTGCCCTTTGGATTACGGTGGTGAATTATGCAAAATAGGTTTACCGCTGTAATATTTGCCTTGCTGCTTGCTATCTGTTCTTTTGCGGATGACGGAGCCTTTAGCAAGTTTAGCATGGGTGTCTCGCTAGGCTATGGCCCGTCGTACCTGAAGGGTGCCGAAAAGTATTATGATGAAGAAAAGACGATGGGGTTCAGCATGCTGTTTGAGATGGCGTACCCAATTGCCGACAACATGTCGCTGCGCGCGTCCATAGGCTTTGATGGAATCTTTGGGCTGGTTTCCGAGTATGAGTACGTCCATCGAAGTGTCAGGGATTCGATAGAATCGAATGTTTTTGAGATTGCCTTGCTCTGGAATGTATTCTTGAATGAATCGTTCTTTGTGAATGTTGGCCCGTCGTTTAGGTTCCCATGGATCGAGGAAGTTGTCGAAATTGAGGGCGAAGAGATTTTTTCTGGCAAGGCCGACTACTGCAACGACTTCTGGCTAGATGCCATGCTTGGTGTCGGCTTTAAATTTAGCAGTATCGAGATAGGTCTCCGGAGCGGCTACGAATTCTTGGGGTTCTATAAGGAAACAAAAAAGTATAAAGAGGTCGATATTCACGAACTCCGGTTCCGCCTCTATCTGGTGTACTGGTTCGGGCAGTAAAACAACTAGAAATTGTCGTCGCGGTCGAACATGTGCGTGACGAACTCGGTCACGAGAGTCACGTAAGCGTCGTCGCTGAAGATGGGCTTCTGCATTAAATCGATTGCTTCTTGAGAAAGCGAACCCGTCTTGGCGAGTTCCTCGCCGCCCTTCCTGTACTTTTCGCGGAGCATGTTGAGGCGGCGCGGGCCACCGCGGTGGTCGAGTGCGCGCATCTGCGGGCAGGCGATGAGCGTGTATCCCTCGTGCCCGAGGATGATGTCGAATTGCTTGCGGATGGGTTCGTACACCACGTCGATGTCCATCCAGGCGCAGCTCGAAAGCAGGATGATTTTCTGGCCTTCTTTCTGGAACTGGAGCCCGTGCAGGTGCGAGTTGAGTGCGTTCGCGCCATCCTTGAGCTTCTGGCCCATGTAGGGGTGGACCATGCCCACGATGCGGTCCATCAGGACCTTCATCTGCCCGGGGATGCCGAACAGGAACAGCGGGAAGCTCCAGATGACGATATCCGAGTTGATGAGCTTCTCGCGCACCATCGGGATGTCGTCGTCCTTGATGAAACAGCTTCCGTCGGGGCGGCCCCAGCAGCTGAGGCACCCGCGGCAGGGCTTGATATTCAGGCGGTCGATGAAGAGGTACTCGGTTTCGTAGTCGCCGTTTTCTTCGAGCCCCTGCACGAACGCCTTCGTGGGGATAAGCGTCCCACTGCGTTCGTTCTTCGGGCTTGCGACCATCACGAGTATCTTCTTCTTTTCTGCCATGCGCCCAAATTTAAAAAATTACGCGGCGAGAATTCCGCGGTACTTGGCGATTAGGCCCGCACGCTCGAGGAACTCGAGCACTTGACCTTCCGGTGCGATAAGATGGTGTAACTTCTTCCTGGAGGCTCCGATGCTCACTCTCCCCACGATGTCGCAGGTCATAGCATGGTTCGGCTGGGGGCATATCAGCTACTGCGCGCGTGGTCCCTGGTTCATGCGTGCGGTACAGCATGCGCTCATAGGGGTGGCGCCTACGGTGGTGGGCTTTACGCTTGGCTACTTCCAGGGGGTGTGGGTTTTTATTCTCCCCTTGTTCCTGCTGTTTTTCGGTTTGGGGTATTTGGGCTAGCAAATTGCCGTTTTTACGCAAATTTCGCCATTTTTGTTGTTGTGATTTACCCAACATCTTTTTGCCGCGACCCCAAAAAAGGGGGCCGGGACACCCTCTATTAATATATATTCAAGGGAAACAAAAAAAGGATGTGTATGAAAATCACAAAATTTGCATGGATGTTTGGTCTCGCCGCCGCGGTATCCGCTAGCGCGGCTGTCAGCGCGACTCCCGTTACCGAAGGTGCTACCGAGGGTGCGCAGAAGCTCTACAACTTCCTCGCCATGAACTACGGCGTCAAGACCGTCTCGGGCGTGATGACGGGCGACGTGAGTTCCGCTACCGTCAAGGAACTCCCGGACGTGATTTCGTTCCAGGAACATACGGGCAAGCTCCCGGCCCTCGTGGGGTTCGATTTCCTGTTCGCGACCGGCGTGAAGGCCAGCGATTCCTGGTACCAGAGCTATACGCAGATGGCCCTCGATGCGGCCAAGGACCTGTGGAGCCAGGGCGGCATTCCGGCATTCACCTGGCACTGGAAGGATCCGAGCGACCAGATTGACGCGTTCTACACCAAGTCTGGCAACGACAAGGAATACACCGAATTCGACTTTACCAAGGGCTTCGCAGACCCCGCCTGCACGGCGAACTGCACCTGGAACAAGGAAAGTGAAACCTACAAGCAGCTCGTGAGCGACATCGACGAAATCGCCGACATGTTCCTTGGCCTGCAGGAGGCCGGCGTGGCCGCAATCTTCCGCCCGCTGCACGAAGCGAGCGGCAAGTGGTTCTGGTGGGGCACCAAGGGCGGTGCCGCGTTCCAGGCGCTCTACAACCTCGTCTACGACGAGATGGTCGGCGTGAAGGGCGTTAAAAACCTCGTGTGGGTTTGGAACCCCGAATACACGAGCGACAAGGACTGGAACCCGGGTACTGCGAAGTACGACGTGATTAGCCTCGACATCTACGAAGCGTGGGATTACACCACCAAGTACACCAAGGCCTATGCAGAACTCACCACGAACTACGGCACCGACAAGATTCTCGCCGTGTCCGAGAACGGCTCCATCCCCGACATGTCTGCCATGAAGGCTGGCAACACCGTGTGGTCATGGTGGATGCCCTGGTACCAGACCTGGGACGGCAAGTTCCTCGACCAGACCGTAGAGGCGGTATGGAAGGCGAACATGGAAAGCCCCTGCACTATCGATCTTGAAAGCATGCCGGGCTGGGACAAGTACACCGTTTCTACGACGCCAGTCGCCGCATGCGAGGCGGGCTACAAGCTCGGCGATCTCGACACGGCACGCGTTATCGAGGAAGTTCTCCCGGGCGACATGGCCACCAACGGCTGGCTGCAGGTCAAGCTTGCCGCCGGCAGTGACACCGCCAAGGGCAACATCGTAATTCTCGACAAGAACATTCCGGACCTCTCCACCGCGAAGACGCTCACGATGAAGGTCTACAACACCAATTCCATGTCGGGCATCTGGTTCACGGTCGCATTCCTCACGGGCGCTCCGGACTGGGCTTGGGCACAGCCCGATGGCTGCTGGGTGAACGCGGGGGATTCCACCCTTTGCGAGATTGACCTTACTACAACCGCGAAGGACCAGGTTGTGCTGGAAGGTGCCGACTACACGGCATTCATGGGCAACATCTCGAAGGTCTACCTCGAAGTGTTCGCGGCCGGCTTCAACGGCACCGTGTACTACGACGACGTGACGGTTGATGGATCCATCCTCATCAACAATTTCGACAAGAAGCAGACCATCAAGGTGGAACAGGGCAGCAACCTCACGGCGACGGTTATCCCGCCGGGAACCGACGCTGTCAAGACCGTGGCCGCCTCTGCCGCCAAGTTCGGCATCCAGGGCAACACGATTTCGCTTTCTACCGCGAAGGCGGGTATGGTATCGGTCGACGTGTTCGGCCTGAACGGCAAGCGCGTCGCTACGCTCTACAAGGGCAACCTCGCCGCGGGCAGCTACGCGTTCAGCCTCGAGAACATGCCGAAGGGCAGCTACATCGTGCGCGTGAAGGGCGCGGGTATCGCCGCCACCAAGCCGGTTCTCGTCAAGTAATTTTTAAAAGTTTTTCCAAAGCCCTGCAGGTATCACGCCTGCGGGGCTTTTTTTTGTCTATGGACCGCGGGCTTGGCGTTTCTCGCTCGCCCGGTGTGGACAAATCCGGCGGTTTTTGTCAACACCCCGGGGCGAAAAATGTCCTTTTTGCGCCTGCGATTTATAGTTTTCGGGTAAACGCCTCCGAAGGGGCGTTTCGAGGAGTTATATGAAAAAATTGAGTTTTGCAGCTCTTTGCGGGGCCTTTTTGCTCGGTGGAACCGCTTTTGCGGCTCCGGGCCTCACGGTGAGCGGCACCGACCTGCTCTATAACGGCAAGAAAATCTTCTTTTCGGGCACGAACCTCGCCTGGAGCGATTACAATTCCGACGTGGGAGCTTCCCCGCTGAACGAGAACGCCTGGCGAAAGGCAGTGGAAGGCACGCGCGCCGCGGGCGGTAACGCTATCCGCTGGTGGCTTTTCAACAACATGAGCCAGAGCCCCGAAATCGACCAGACGACGCACCTGGTTTCGGGCCTCAAGGAAAACACCATCAACAACATGAAGAAGGCCCTGGACATCGCCGAGGAATACGGCGTGATGGTCTCAATGTGCCTCTTCAGTCACAACCTGATGGAACCCAACCAGTGGGGACTTTACGACGAAAAGCTCGACATCACCGCGAACACGAACCTGTTCGAAGACGAGGGCACGCAGGCGTTTATCGACAACGCGCTCATTCCGGTGGTGAAGGCGATTGGCAACCACAAGGCGCTCATGACCTGGGAAGTCTTCAACGAACCCGAGGGCATGACAAGCGAATGCAGCGGCTGGACCACCAAGAAGATGGCGCTTTCCAAGATTCAGGCATTTACGAACAAGGTAGCGGCAGCCATCCATACCGAAAACCCGGAACTGCTCGTTTCTACGGGTAGCGTGAACATCCAGTATCAGAAGTACTGGAACGACGCGGCCCTCGTGGCGGCAGGCGGCAAGGCAAACGGCACGCTCGACTTTTTCCAGACGCACTACTATCCGTATTGGCAGAACGATGCGGTGAGCCCGTTCGTGAATACGGCAGCCCAGATGGCGAGCAAGTACGGTTACGATAGCAAGCCGATGATTATCGGCGAATTCCCCGCAAGCGGCTGGAAAGGCGATACCTACACGACGAGCATGGCGGCAAAGACCCAGATTTCGACCGAGGAATGCTACCGCAAGGCGTTTGACGGCGGTTACGCGGGTGCTCTCGCCTGGCAGTACATCGGCGACAAGACCGAATCGAACTTCGGCGGTTACACTTACACGATTGACCCCGCGCTTGACGCCATGAAGGCACTCGCCGCAACGGAAGAGGCGAGCATCAAGATCAAGGATGTAGCAATTAGCCAGGAAGGCGGCGACGGCAAGATGTCGGTGACCTACGGTGGCGATAACGCGCAGATTGAATACCAGAAGACATGGGACCTGAGCAAGGCCAGCACGTTCACGTTCGAGGTAACGAACAAGGGCGCAAGCGATGCCCAACTGCACCTGATTTTCAAACTGACTAGCGCATGGACCTGGACTCCGGTGAACGACGATGCCGGCGCATGCGTTGTGCCCGCGGGCGAATCGACCGTCTGTTCCTTCGATATTTCCAGTTTTGCAGATCGCAACCAGACTCTGAGCGTCGTCATCGCGAACTACGCCGCAGGCTACACCGGCACGCTCCTTTACGATAACTTCAAGGCGGGCGACCAGGTTCTCTGGGACTTCAACGAAGACAAGTACGATGCCTTCAGCCGCGGTTTCGAGAACACCGAAGAGATGATTCCCGAAATCAAGATTGTGTTCGGCGAAAGCTCCGTCGGGATTGAGCCCCGCGCAGCGGCAGTCAAGGCAGGCGCAACCCTCGGTATTGCCGGCAATACGATTTCGCTTGTTACCGCGAAGGCAGGCGACGTGAGTGTGGACGTTTACGGCATGAACGGCAGGCGCATCGCCACCCTATTCCACGGCGCGCTTGCACAGGGCAGCTACGCGTTCAGCCTCGAGAACATGCCCAAGGGAATGTATATCGTGCGCGTGAAGGGCGCGGGCATCACCGCGACGCAACCCGTGCTTGTAAAATAACGATTTCTGACTCCTCGCCCCTGCAGGTTAACGCCTGCGGGGGTTTTTGAGATTGTACGCCACACAACAGGTTTTCTTTCTTTTTTCTTGTAATCGTTCAATCGGGCGTTTTTTAGGGTATATTTAAAGCATAAAATGTATGGAGTGTTTATGGAATTCAGGTCTTTCGCGGCCATAGCCGCATTCTCCGTGGCGGTATCCGCTTTTGCCGCCCCCACAGTCTACGAAGCCGAAGCACAGCCGGGTGTAAATGCTGGCGATGTCTCGGCAGATTCCACCGGAGCGAAGTTCGTGACGAAGTCCTCCGGTACCGAGTTCACCTTCACGGTCAAGGTCGAGGAAACCGCGATGTACGACATCACGACCAAGGTGCTCATCAAGCAGTACGACTGGACGACCTCCAAGATTCTCGTGAACGGTGTCGAGGCGGGCTCGATGCTCACCACCCCGCGCAACTGCGATTCCAGTTACGTGGTGGCGGCATCCGCCAAGATGCGTGCCGGCGAGAACACGATTACCGTAGGGAACGGCGCCATCGGCGTGGACTACATTACCGTGGAACGCCATCCCGACCCCGTTTTCAACATCAGCGCACTGCCCGTAACGCCTAACGCGAGCGAGAGCGCCAAGAAGGTCAAGACATTCCTCCGCGACAACTTCATGAAGAAGACCGTGAGCGGCATGATGATTAGCGACCAGAACTTCAACTACGATTACGGCAACATGAAGCTTTTGAAGGCGGGCGAATGCACTCCGGCGGATTCCTGCAAGTTCAGCGACGAGGAAGTCTCGTGGAAGGGCCAGACCGACATTGCCGAGTTCTACAAGCGCAGCGGGCACTACCCGGCCGTGGGCGGGTTCGACATGCTCTTTGCCGCGGGCGGGCATCACGAGGAAGGCTGGTTCCGGGGCTATACCGAGAACAACCTGGTCATGACCGAGCAGCTGTGGGAACTGGGCGGCATCCCGACCTACACTTGGCACTGGAAAGTCGGGGAAGACACGATTTTCTACACGCAGCAGGAAGGCTACAGGAATGCGGGTTGCACCGAAGGCGTCACGAAGACGGCCGACAACAACACCTGTTTTAACTACACGAAGGCCTTCAAGGATTCCACCTGCAAGGAGATTGACGCGACTTCGCAGGTCTACAAGGACATCGTCGCCGACGTGGACATTGTCTCGGGCTATTTCAAGGAACTTGAGGAAAAGGGAATCGCCGTCGTGTGGCGCCCCCTGCACGAGGCCAGCGGTGGCTGGTTCTGGTGGGGCACGGCTAGCCCCGAGTGCTACGTGCATCTTTACCGCCTCGTGTTCGACCGCATGGTGAATACAAATAAACTCACGAACCTCATCTGGGTATGGAACATCAATACCGACCCGAAGTATGGTTACGACTACAGCGCTCTCAATGCGGAATGGTACCCGGGTGACGAATACGTGGACATTGTCGCGGTCGATATCTACGACCCGCTTCTCAACCACAATTCCGCCGCAAACTACTTCAACAAGATTGTGAGCGACGTCGGCACCAAGAAGCTCATCGCCCTGAGCGAAAACGGCGCCATCCCGGATATTGACAGCATCGCCGAGGACAAGGCCTATTGGAGTTACTGGATGACCTGGAGCCAGACGTGGAGCGGAAACTTCCTTGAAAAGACTCCTGCAGACATGTGGAAAAGGAACCTCGACGATGAACGCATTATCGCGCTCGATGACATGCCCGGCTGGGGCAACGTTGTCGCCGATACCAGCAGCGAGGGTGCCATTGTCGCCCCGACTGCAATACCTGTCGCGAAATATGCGGGCGTTTCGGATAAACTAAATATCCGCTTGAGCGGCAACACGCTCGAGATAGACGTGAGCGGCAATACGACTGCGAGCATTGCGCTGTTCGATATGCTCGGGCACAAGGTCGCAACGCTTGTCCAGGGCAACGTGCCCGCGGGCTCCACGCAGTTCGACCTGCAGGGAATCGCAAGCGGGAACTACGTCGTTCGCGCTAGGATAGGCGGAGCAAATTACGCCCAGAAAATCCGCGTGAAGTAAAGTTTTCTATCTTTGGGGGTATGGACAAGAAGCACCCCCTCTACTTTACTATTCACGGTCATTTTTACCAGCCCCCTCGCGAAAATCCCTGGACGGGCGTCATCGAAAACCAGCCGAGCGCACGCCCAAACCACGACTGGAACGACCGAATCGCGAGCCAGTGCTACAGTCCCAATTCCGCAAGCCGCATTTTGAGCCCGCACGGGCATATCGTAGATATCGTCAACAACTACGAGTACATGAGTTTCAACATGGGCCCAACCCTCATGGGCTGGATCCGCACGAACACGCCGGATACCTACCGCCGCATCCAGGAAGCCGACAAGAAGAGCATCGAGCGTCTCGGGCACGGCAACGCGATTGCGCAGGTCTATAACCACATCATCATGCCGCTTGCAAGCGAGCAGGACAAGCGCACGCAAATCCGCTGGGGTATCGAGGATTTCAAGTTCCATTTCGGCCGCATGCCCGAGGCCATGTGGCTCGCCGAGACCGCCATCAACTTCGAGACGGTGGTGGAACTCATCAAGGCGGGCATCAAGTTCACCATCCTTTCGCCCACGCAGGCCGATAGCTTCCGCAAGTTCGGCGACGAGGAATGGACCGGGTGCAGCAACACCGACATCGATACGACGCGCCCCTACCGCGTGTACCCGCGGGACAAAGACGGCAATCTCGTATGCGACGGATACCTGGACGTATTCTTCTACAACCCGTGGCTTTCTTCTGCCGTAGGGTTTGAACACCTCCTGCGCGATGCCGGCACGTTCGGCAGGCGCATTGCCGACGCCTGGGACGAGAACCGCGAAGACGCGCAACTCGTGAGCATCGGTACCGACGGTGAAAGCTACGGTCACCACGAGCCCTTCGGCGACATGTGCGCCGCCTGGCTCTACAACCGCTACGCACCCGAACACAAGATGGTGCCGGTGAACTACGGCTGGTTCCTCGAGAAGTTCCCGCCGCAGCACGAGGTTATGCTCAAGAACTTCTACGGCGAAGGATGTGCATGGAGCTGCGCCCACGGCGTGGGCCGCTGGTACCGCGATTGCGGCTGTTCGACCGGCGGCGGGCCCGGCTGGAACCAGAAATGGCGCGGTCCCCTGCGTGACGCGTTCAACCACCTGAAAAAGCTTGCCGACGACGTTTTTGTCCGCGAGTTCGAGAGGATTTCCAAGGTCGGCCCGTGGGATGCACGCAACAACTACGTGCAGGCGCTCGTCGCACCCGAAGACAAGTCCCGCGTGGAGCAGTTCCTCAAGGATACTATCAAGGAACCCGAAAACGAGGCCATGTGCGCGAAGGCGATTCGCCTCTTGGAAATCCAGAAGTTCTGCCTGTTCAGCTTCACGAGCTGCGGCTGGTTCTTCAACGATATCGAGGGCCTTGAACCCGTACAGAACATGCGCTACGCCCTGCGTGCCATGGAACTGCTGGAACCGTTTCTGCCGTTCGGGCACAACATCAAGAGCGAGGTGCTGAGTATCCTTGCCCGCGCCACGAGTAACGAACACAAGTGGAACGGAGCCGAGGTCTTTACGCGCTACGCCGAAGACGCGGTCCCCGTAATCCTCAAGGAGATGGCCGAACGCGCCGCGATATTCCACCTGGAACTCGAACAGGATTCCGACAACACGAACTCCCGCATGAAGGCCGAGAAGATTTCTAGCCGCAGGCGCCAGACACTCGTGCGCGTAACCTACGAAGACAAGTTTATCGGCGAAAAGCGCGAGACGACAAACCTCGTGATTACCGACGCCCTCGGGCGCGTGAACATCGTGGTGGCGATGGGGAGCATCGAGGAGAACGGCCTCAAGTTCGTGGAAAACCCGAATATGGGGACCATCGAACTCAGGAACCTGTTCCCGACCGCCTACGTGGTGCGTATGCGCGACCTCATGAGCGACTCGCTGCAGACCATCAACAAGCGCAGCACGCAGAAACACCTTGCGAGCCTCACAGAATCGTTCTCGAGTTTCGCGCTGAATCACGGCATCTCCATCGACAGCCTTGCCGACCCCGACCACACGCTGCCCGACACCATGCGAAAGATTCTCTCGCTCGAACTCAACGCCCGCATTCACCACGAGGCGCTCAAGCTGCTCGAAGGTCCGGACTCTAACCTCGTGAAGGAAATCCAGGGGCTCATGGACGAGGCGAACAGGCTCGACACGAACCCGAGTTTCGGCGGTACGGGCCGTATGTTCTTCCGCAAGCTGAGTGCCCTCATCGACGACGTTTACGCCAAGATCGACGAATCTACGGTCAAGTATATAACCGACCTCATCACGGTTGCCGACTGGCTCAAGCTCGGCATCGACAAGACGAGCCTCGAAAACAAGGTATTCAAGATTTACAAGCAGTTCAAGGAAGACCCGAAGGGCAAACTTGCTGCACTCAAGCCCATGTTCGGCTGGCTCAACTTCGAGGTGGACAATGTATAGGAAGTCCAGCAAACCGCTCATTTCCGCACAGGAGATAAACGAGCGACTGGACACGCTCGGCAAGGACGTTGCCGCGTTCGGGTGCGATATCGTAATCACCGTGCTTTCGGGCGGATTCATTTTCAGCGCCGATATCTGCAAGCGAATCGCGTCGCCGAAACTGCAACTCGCCTTCATACGGGCATCTAGTTATGGCAGCGGCACCGAATCGAGCGGGAACCTCAAAATCACGGGGCTCGAGAACATGGATATCCGCGGCAAGAAGGTGCTCGTGATAGACGACATTCTCGATACCGGCAACACGATGTTCGGAATCAAGCAGGCCCTTGCCGGCATGGGCGCGAAGGAAATCAAGACCTGCGTGCTGCTCGACAAGCCCGCCCGCCGTACCGCGGACATAACCGCCGACTTCGCGGGTTTCGAGGTAGAAAACAAGTTTGTCGTGGGCTACGGGCTCGACTACGCGGGCGACTACCGCACATTCCCCGAAATCTGGACGATGGAGGAAGACGATGGCAAGTAACGATTTTGAAGACGTCAGGCTGCATGCCACACAGACATTCGAAGCCGTTGAACGCAGCTACAACAAGATAAGCCGCGGCAAGCGATTCCTTATCAACGCTGCCGTGTGCCTCCTGTTCTTCATTGCGGGCTTTATCGTGAGCAAGGTCATAAACGACGTGCCCTCGCAGGGAATAATCGAGAAGGTGGCCGCGCAGCCCGACCTCAAGAACAAGTGCAAGGGCCGTTACGACCGCCCGATGGAATACGCCATCATGCACGAATGCGTGTTCGCGAAGGGTACGCCTTCCGATGACCTGAAACTCGTGCAGCGCATCAACTACTGCACCTGCGCTCTCCAGAACGTGCAGGCCCGCAAGCCCTACCAGAAGATGTTCGAGAATAACCTGGTCGACTTTACCTTCAAGATTCGCGAAGAGAACCTGTGCCAGGAAGAAAAGAACATCCCGGTGCTAGACAGCAACGACGCGGAGAAGTAGCAGACAGGCGGGGCGGGCGGTTGCACGATGAATACAAACTTGCAAAAAGCGGTTGACGGAACCCGCATCACTCCGGCGGAAGCGCTCGATATCTTGAAAAACACCCCGTGGACTGAAGTGGTGGAAGCGGGAGACGCGATTCGCAGGCGCATGAACCCCGGAAACCGCGTGGGCTATACCGCGTTCCGCATCGTGAACTACACGAACGTGTGCGAGGTGACCTGCAGTTTTTGCAGTTTTTGCAGGCCGGCGCATAGCAAAGAAGCGTACGTGCTTAGTTTGGACGAAATCCGCCGGAAGACTCTTGAAGCGAAGGCGAAGGGTGCCGACCAGATTTTTTTGCAGGGGGGCGTGAACAAGGAAATTCCCCTGAGTTATTACACCGACGTGCTGAAGATGCTCTCGCAGGAAATGGGCGTGAAGGTGCGCGGTTTTTCGCCGGTGGAACTCGTGCGCATCGCGGAATTCAACAACATGCCACTCGACGAACTGCTCGACGTGCTGAAGGAAGCGGGCCTGAGTTCCGTTCCGGGAGCAGGCGCCGAAATCTTAAGCGACCGTATGCGCCAGATGCTGAGCCCGCGGAAACTTACCGCAAGGCAGTGGTGCGATACACTCGCCGCCTGCCACAGGAAGGGACTCCCCGGGAGCGCGAACATCGTCTTCGGGAGCATCGAGACCGCAGAAGAAATCATCGAGCACCTGAACTACGTGCGGAGCACGCAGGACAGGGCGCCGGACGCCGCCCACGGATTCAAGAGTTTCGTGGTATGGACGTTCCAGCCGCAGACCGACAAGTTCCCCATCCGGCACGTGCGCGGCGACGAATACCTCAAGCTGCTCGCGCTCAGCCGCATATTCCTCGACAACATCCCGCATATCGAGGTTTCGCTCCTCGGGATGGGCCTCTCTCTCGGGGAACTCGGGCTCCATGCCGGCGCCGATGACATCAACAGCATCGTGATAGAAGAAAACGTCCTGCAAAATCACGGCCTCACCACCATCGAGGCGGCAGAAAAGTTCATTACCGACGCCGGTTTTACCCCTTACCGGCGCAGTCTGAACTTCGACTGACGTTGCCGCGACCCTCGCATTTAGCTATATTTGACCGCGCTCGGGCAATTTCGCCCGGGTAAAACCAATCACCGGTTTGCGAGAGTCGCTTCGGTGGCGCGGTCCTGGGCCTGAGGTTCACCCCAAGTCAGGGCATCGCTTCGCGGCTTATTTGCATGCCGGGTAGTAACAACCGAAAAGGAATACATTATGGCAAATCTGCCTTCCGTTGAAGATCTGCTTGCAGCAGGCTCCCACTTTGGTCACCAGACTCAGCGCTGGAACCCGAAAATGAAACCCTACATCTTGGCTGAAAAGAACGGCATCTACGTTCTCAACCTGTCCAAGACTCGCGACCTCCTCGAAGAAGCCGCCAAGGCCGCCGCCAAGATTTCTGAATCTGGCAAGACCGTGCTCTTCGTTGGCACCAAGCCGACTGCTCGTCAGTGCGTGCTCGACGCCGCTGCCGCTTGCAACCAGTTCTCCGTTACCAACCGCTGGCTCGGCGGTATGCTCACCAACTTCCAGACGGTCCGCAAGTCCATCAAGAAGATCGACAAGATCGACGCCATGGAAAACGACGGTACGTTCCAGGCCCTCTCCAAGAAGGAAGTGCTCGACAAGAACCGCGAACGCGAAAAGCTCCTTTCCGTGTTCGGTGGCATCCGTGAAATGGTGAACCTTCCGGGTCTCCTGGTCGTGACCGACCTCGCCCACGAAAAGATTGCCGTGGCCGAAGCCCGTCGCCTTCACATTCCTATCATCGGCATCTGCGACACGAACGTCGATCCGACCCTCGTGGATTACCCCGTGCCGGCTAACGACGACGCCGTGAAGTCCATCAAGCTCATTGTGGACTACATCGCCGCCAACGTCAAGGCCCGCGTCGCCAACGACAAGAAGGCCGACAAGGAAGAACCCAAGAAGTTCGACAACGGCGAGGACAAGTAATATGCAGATTACCGCTTCCCTCGTTAACGAACTCCGCCAGAAGACTGGCGTGGGCATGATGCAGTGCAAGAAGGCCCTCACCGAGACTGACGGTGACATGGACAAGGCCGTCGAGCTCCTCCGCAAGCAGGGTGCCGCCGTCGCTGCAAAGCGCGCCGACAAGGCTGCCAAGGAAGGCCGCATCTACCTCGTGGAAACTGCCGACAAGGCTGCTGCGTTCGAACTCTCTTGCGAAACCGAACCGGTTTCCAACAACGATGACTTCGTCGCTCTCGCGAACCTCGCCGTGAAGGCAGTCGAGACCCAGGCTATCTCCTCCGTCGAAGACCTCAAGAACGCTGTCGTCGACGGCGTGAAGATTGCCGACCGCCTCGCCGACGTTCTCGTGAAGATCCAGGAAAACATCGACTTCCGCAAGTTCGGCGAACTCAAGAAGGTCCCGAATTCCGTGTTCGGTGTTTACAGCCACATGAAGGGCAAGATCGGTGTGATTACCGAACTCGCATTCGAAGGCTCTGCCGACGAAGCCGCCCTCAAGGCTGCCGCCAAGGACATCGCTATGCAGGCTGCCGCATTTGCTCCGGTTGCCCTGAACGATGCTTCCGTCCCGGCCGAAACGATCGAGAAGGAAAAGGAAATTGCCAAGGCTCAGATCGAAGCTTCTGGCAAGCAGACCAAGCCTGAGTTCATGCAGCGCCAGATCGATGGCCGCGTGGCTAAGGTCCTCAAGGAAATCGTTCTCGAAGATCAGGAATTCTTCATGTCCGAAAAGAACCCGAAGAAGCTCAGCGTCAAGGACTACCTCCAGGAAGTCGTCGCCAAGCAGCTCGGTCTTTCCAGCCTGAAGGTCGTGAACTTCATCCGCTTCGAACGCGGTAACTAGTTTGGACTTCGTCCTCGCGTAGAGGGCTTCATCCTCGCACAAAGGGTGTCATCCTCGCACAAAGGGTGTCATCCTCGCGAAGGCGAGGATCTTCAAACTTTAAATAGGTCGTCCCACCCGGGGCGGCCAGTTTTTTTACTGAGATGTCGTTTTTGGTGATGTTATTTTATACGAAATGTGGCACACCCAGGTCCGTATCGCCTTCCTTTACTCTTGCGAGAATCTCGAGGCCGGTCATGTCGTGCATCATGGCGATGTTGTCGTCTTCCATTTCGAGGTTCCCGCTCATGCCGTAGCGGTTCACGATTATCCCGCGAACGGAAATGCCTCGCGACCTGGCGTATTCTACCGTCAGTACGCAGGCGTTTATGGAGCCGAGGGCTGCCGTTGTCACGATGAGCAGCGGGAGCCCGAGCGCCTTCATGATATCTTCGAGGAATATTCTTTGCGGGGCGATGGCTTGGTCGTTTGTTGCGCGAGATGCACAAGATGCGCCTGCATCGTAACGGATGGGGCAGATGATTCCGCCCGAGCCTTCCGCGAATATGAATTCGTGACGGGAAAGCGCCGCCTCGAAGTCGGCGGTAACCTTCGCGAGTTCCACGGGGTTGCCTTCCTTGCGGGCGGCAAGGTGCGGGGAAACCGCCTCCCTGTAGACATAGCTCACGAGCTGCTCCTGCGTGTCGGGGAGATTTGCTATGCGTTTCACGTAATCGGCATCGCCCGCAATCCATTTGCCGTCGCGGAGTTCCGCCCCGCTGAGGGCCGCCTTGTAGTAGCCCGCGTCGATTCCGGAGTCGCGCCATTTTTTCACGAGAAGCGCGGTAATGAATGTCTTGCCGACATCGGTCCCGGTTGCAGTAACGAAATAACCCTTGGGTTTAGACGAAAGACGAGAGGCGAAAGACGAATGATTTTTGAGGGCCATAATGTTAATCAGTGCTTTTTATGATTTGAGAAATTGCAGTTGCGGCGGTTTGCAGTTCCTCTTGCGTGTGCGTCGCCATCAGGCTTGCGCGTAGGCGGGCCTGCCCGCGGGCGACTGTCGGGTAGCGGATGGCCGGAATGAGTATGCCGCGCTCCTGGAGCGTGGCAGAAACCTCGAGGGCGCGGGCCTCGTCGCCAACGACTATCGGGACGATTGCGGAAGGGGAGGGCTGCACGCCCAGGCCCTCGCGCTTCAACGCTTCGCAGAAGAACTTTACGTTGTCCTGAAGCTGCCTTACGCGCTCCGGGTGGCTGCCGATGTATCGCAGGTTGTTGCATGCGGCGGCGGCAACCGCGGGCGCCATCGCCGTCGTGAAAATGAAACTGCGGGCCTTGTTGCGGAGGAAATCAATCAGTTGCTGCCTGCCCGCCACGAAGCCGCCCTCGGCGGCGGCGGCTTTGCTCAATGTGCCGACGGTAACGTCGGCGTGAGCACAGCCGTAGTGTTCGGCAAGCCCCCTGCCGGTCTTGCCGACCACGCCCGTGGCGTGCGCCTCGTCAATCATGAGCAATACATCCTGTTCGCGGGCGACGCGCAGGAGTTCCGGCAAGTTCGCGAGGTCGCCATCCATGCTGAAGACGGCGTCGGTCACGATAAGCCCGCGGAAGGGCCGCGCATCTTGTTTCGCCTCTTGTTTCGCATCTTGCCCGCGAGAGCGTGCTTCAAGTTTCGCCTCGGCAATCGCGCGTTCCAGGTCCGCGATGTCGTTGTGCCTGTAGACCTTGCAACTGGCGCGTGAAAGCCTAATCCCGTCGATGATGCTCGCGTGGTTCAGTTCGTCGCTGAATACAAAGTCGTTCTTGCCGCAGAGTGCAGAAATTGTCCCCACGTTCGCCATGTATCCCGTGTTGAACGTGATTGCCGCCTCTTCGCCCTTGAACTGCGCAATGCATTCCTCGAGTTCGTCGTGCGGGGTCTTGTTGCCCGTGGTGAGGCGCGCGCCGCCGCTCCCGGTGCCCCATTCGAGTACCGCGTTTGCCATTGCCTGCTTCAATTCGGGAATGTTCGCGAGGTCCAGGTAAGAATTGGATGCGAGCAGGAGCGTGTCGGTGGGGGCATGCCCTGAACCATTGCACGCGATTTTCACGTGCGACGCTTCCGGCGAAACGATGTGACGTAGGGTGCGGTAAGTGTTGCTTGCCCGCGCTGATTCTAGTGCGTCTTTCGTAAAAGAGTCTAAAACTTGTTCGTTCATGCCATTCTGCCGTCTACATCCACCAAGACTTTCTTCTTCTGTAAATAATCAATACACTCTTCGGCGCTTGCCTTGCGGGAATCGAACAGGAATATGCGGCCTCCGTTCTCGTCGCCCGCTTCCTTCATTTTCATTATGCGCACGTAGCCGAGTTCCTTGCTGGCCACATAGCCCGTCACGTATTCCGGGTCGTCGCTGATGCAGATTTCCGCCACGATTCCGGGCGCGTTCGCCACCTTGGTCGCGAGCACGATGGCTTCGTTGAAGTGGTTCTTGCAGCTGTCCACCACGTTGCCCCGGAGAGCGTCCATGTAGGTGGCGCGCACGCCGCGTGCCTGGTCGGGTTCCAGGCGCTTCCCCGTCGCGATATCGTAGAGCATCGCCCCGCGCATCAGGAATGTCTTGCGCAATAATTCCGGCAGTTTATTTGCGAATTCCCTTATCGCGTCAGTCCCGGCACCGCCGGCGGCACTGCCCACGGCTTCGCCAATCAGCTCGAATGCTTTCTCCAGCCCTTCCTGCCACGTTTCTACGTCCACGCGGGTCACGGGCAGCGCCTTCAAAATGCGGATATCGCTCTCGTGGACCTTCTCGATTTTCACGTTGATGAAATCCGGGTCGCCCTTCGAATGCGTCATGGCACGGCGCACCATCGCAGAGCAGACCGCCTCTACGTTTTCGCGTGCGACGATGCGTTCAGCGCCGGAAATATGCTGCTCGTGCCTCTGTTCGCCTTCACCGACCTGCTGCGATGCGCGCATCTTCAAACTGTAATAATCCATAAAAAATCTCGCTCCGGGATTGCAGAACAGCACCCTTATTCATGAAATTCGTCTTCGCCTTCTACAACCGGCGCGGGCTCGCACTCGCCAATCAGTTTAATCGCCTCGCAGATGCGGTCGATTTCCGTATCGCTCGTAATGAACGGCGGCATGGTGTAGACGTAGTTGCAGAAGGGCCGTAGCCACACGCCCGTTTCGCGAATCACGCGCAGTATATCCTCGGCACTGGGTTTCGCCTTCAGTTCTAGCACGCCGATTGCTCCGAGTACGCGCACGTCGGCCGCGTTCTCGAGACTGCGGAGCGGTTCCAGGTTTGCACGGAGCCGCTTCTCGATTCGGGCGACACTGCCTGCGTAGTCGCGGTTTTCGAAAAGCGAGAGCGATGCAATCCCTGCGGCGCAAGCGAGCGGGTTTGCCATGTAGGTAGGCCCGTGCATGAATGCGGGAATCCTGCTGTTCGTGATGGTGTCCGCCACCTTCCCGGATGCAATGCAGGCCGCCATCGTGATGCTTCCGCCGGTAAGCGCCTTGCCGATGCACATGATGTCCGGCTTTATCCCCGCATGCATCATCGCGAATCTTGGGCCGGTGCGGTAGAATCCCGAGGCAATCTCGTCAAGAATCAGCAGAATGCCGTAGCGGTCGCAAAGCTCGCGGAGTGCCTTCAGGTAGCCCGCGTTGTAAAGCCACATGCCGTTCCCGCCCTGGAAAACGGGTTCGCAGATGACGGCCGCGATTTCATCCTTGTGCTGTTCGACGACGCGTTCCATCGATGCGAAATCCGCCGGATTCCAGGCCTCGTCGAATCTGCAGTTCGGGCGTTCCGCAAAAAAGTGCTGCGGCATAATCCCGCGGAAAAGCACGTGCATTCCGTCGGGGTCGGAGAGTGCCATCGCGCCCGCGGTATCGCCGTGGTAGCCGCCCTTGAGGGCCACCAGCTTGCAGCGTTCCGGGCGGCCCAGCGCATGCTGGTACTGCAGTGCCATCTTGGCACTGCATTCCACGGCGATGCTTCCCGAATCCGCGAAGAAAATCTTGTCGAGCCCTTCCGGCAGGAACTTCACCAGTTTCTCGCCCAGTTCAATTGCGGGCTCGTGCGTGAACCCGCCGAACATCACGTGGCACATCCTTTCGCTCTGCCTGCGTATCGCTTCCACGATTTCGGGCGCATTGTGCCCGTGCGCCATGCACCACCAGCTAGAAACTGCATCGATGAGTTTCAGGCCGTCTGCCGTCTCGATTGTCGTGCCGTGGGCTGATTTTGCCAAAAAACGCGCCGGTGTATTTTTCAGGGCCGCGTAAGGGTGCCACAAGTGTTCGCTGTCGAATTTCTGTTTCTTGTTTAAATCGCAATCAAAAAAACTATCCATTTCGAATGCAAATATAGTTTTTCCTAATTCCTGTTGTCCTTGGACAACCCTATGGTGCGGACCCTGCTACAGAAAACGCCATATAAAAGTATATTTAAAATATCTAAGGTGTGAGGTGATTATGGAAACGAAACTGTTTGTCGCGGGGCTTGTGCTTTCCGCGGCCAATGCGTTCGGGGCTGTCTACTACGTGGCCACCGACGGTAACGACAGCAATGCGGGTTCGCAGGCGAAACCCTTCGCCACGCTCAAGAAGGCGAATGCCGTTGTGGCTCCCGGTGATACCGTGTGGGTTCGCGGCGGGACGTACTACCTCAGGGATACCACGTATGCAAGGAACGACGGTATGTCGGCGGGGATACTCCTGAACAGGAGCGGTGAAAGTGACAATAAGCGAATCCATTATCTTGCCTACCCTGGAGAACTCCCGATTTTTGACGGAACGAACCTGATGATAGGGCAGGCCTATAGCCATACGGGTTCCGTCGATAGCACCATGTACACGTCGGCGATTCTAATCCAGGCGAGCTACCTGCACCTGAAGGGCTTCGAGGTCCGTAACGTCCCCATGAAATACAATTCCAACGTGGGCGTCTACATTTCGCGCAGCAAGCACATATTTTTGGAACAAATTAACAGTCACCACAACAAGGGTGCAGGTTTTTTCGTGAACGAGCGCGGCACCGGCAGCGGCGGCGGACATTATTTCCTCAACTGCGACAGCCACGACAACTACGACCCGAACGGGCGTCAGGGCGATGGGGAAAATGCCGACGGTTTTGGCGTGCATTACCAGACAACGGGCGATACCACGAAATTTTACGGTTGCCGGGCGTGGTGGAACAGCGACGACGGATGGGATTTTATCAGCCAGGAATTCCCGGTGGTCATCGAGAACAGTTTCGCAATGGGGCACGGTTACAGCGATTACGGCACAAAGCACCCGGCGAATGCGAACGGGAACGGTTTCAAGGCGGGCAGCAGCCAGGCTGGGACCGGGCGGCATATCATCAGGAACTGTGTCGCCTGGAACAACTACTCGTCGGGCTTCTATGCGAACCACAGCAGCGTAGGGAACTACTGGTACAACAACACCTCGTACAACAATCGCGGGAACCAGTTCAACATGTGGGCGAGTTCCTGGGATGCCGCCGGCAACAGGACGGATGGCGTGGTGCTTACCGGGGCAAACGCGCACGTGATGAAGAATAACATCGCCTTCCCGAACAAGACCGCCTATATCGGCGGTGATTACGCCAGCGGCGAATACAACACCTGGAACCTGAACATCACTCCGGCAAATTCCGACTTCGTGAGCGTTGCGGACCCGAGCCTGACGACGACCGGGAAAGACATCTCGGCGCTGGCAGGTGCGCTTGGCCCGCGCAAGCCCGATGGCAGCCTGCCCGATGTCGATTTCCTGAAGCTGAAGAGCGGGAGCCAGATGATTGACCGCGGGACCGACGTGGGGATTCCGTTTGTGGGCAAGGCTCCTGACCTCGGGGCGTATGAATACGGGGCGTCTTCGAGTTCGACGCCGGCAACCTCCAGTTCAACGCCGGCGACTTCCAGCTCGGTGGCACTGACCTCCAGCTCGGCAGAAGGAACCACGTCGCTTGCGGGTAACCAGCCTTCGCGCGAATGGACTGCAGAATCGGTGCAGGTGTTCGACATGCAGGGGCGTTTCCTCGGGACCCTGCAGAACGTGGATGCCGCGAATATGGCCCGGGAATTGCGTTCCCGTTACGGGAATCCGGGCATTTACTTTGTCCGTGCAGGGCGGGGCTCTGCACTTGTGGCTGTCCGCGCCTTTTAGCGAAATTTTAAAAAAATTGGTCGTTCCTCCCTGGGAACGGCCTTTTTTTTATGAAAAACGCCTTTTTCCCGATTACTTTGCGGTAAAAATGTAAGGAAATGGTTGCTTTATCCGAAATAATAGATTAGTTTAATGGTAAGAATAGCAAGAAGGTGTTCTTTATCAGGTGGCTTGGTTATGGCGATGCAGGGCTCAATTGGAAATCCGGAATTCGAAGGCGGTATCGTCGAGTTTCTGAACACGGACAAGGTGGATCCGTTTGTCATATTCGATGCGGATACGCATGAAATCTATATGGTAAGCGCCTCGGTGTCGCGAATCTGGAAACCCGCAAAGGATTTTGAACCGGGCATAAAGCTAGAGGAATACTTCTTCACGGAAGATGAACTAGCCAGGATTTCTGTTGACGAGATTCTGGAAAGGAGCGAGTCCATTTTCCATAGCCCGCGTACGGGGAAGTACGTAATCCTGAACCAGTCCCAGATTCTCTGGCGTGGGAAAAACGCCGTCTTTTTACGTATAAGTGAACGTACCGACCGCTATTTCGACCCCTTGACGGGGCTACCGAACATGGAATATGGCCGCCTGTGCGGCGAGAACTTCATCAATGATATCAGGGAGGCGGGCGGTACTCCCGGACTAGTGTTCTTCGATATCGTGGGGATGACGCTTTACAATAGCGCGAACGGTTTCCTCAGGGGCGACGAGTTCCTGATATACTTTGCGTCATTCCTCAAGAAACGGTTTGGGAACGACCTGATTTGCCGTATCGCGAACGACCACTTCGCCGTGGTAACGGATATCTGCAACATCGAGGGCAAGCTGAATGAAATTCGGGGGTGTGTCAGGGGAGTCGTGTCGAAGATATCGATGGACCTCTATGTCGGCGTCTGCGAAATAGAGGAGTTCGGCGAATTCCTGGAAGCGAGCGAGAAGGCGAAACTCGCCTGCAGTATCCAGAAGGGCAAGGGCGGTAGCTTTATCCGCTATTACGACGAACAGCTGCACAAGGATTTGTTGCTGCAGAACTACGTGATAAGCCATGTGGACGAGGCTATTGCGAACGGCTACATCAAGATATACTACCAGCCTGTAGTCCGCACGATTACGGAAACCTTCTGCGGCATGGAGGCGCTTGCCCGCTGGATAGACCCGCAGTACGGATTCCTGAATCCGGGCGTCTTTATCGGGGCACTCGAGGATTCTAGACAAATTCACAAACTCGACAGCCATGTCATAGAACTTGTCTGCAAGGAAATGCGTGCGGAACTTGATAACGGCCGCCCGGTGGTTCCCGTCTCGTTCAACCTTTCCCGCCTGGACTTTGTCGGCTGCGACATTTTCGAGGTGGTCGAAAGGGCGCTTGCACAGTATGGGATAGACCACGAACTTATCCGTGTCGAGATTACGGAGAGCATCATGGCGTCGGACGCGTATATCCAGCGGGAAATAGAGCGGTTCCGCCTTGCCGGTTACGAAGTCTGGATGGACGATTTCGGGAGCGGATATTCTTCGCTGAATACCCTCAAGGACTACAAGTTCGACGAGCTCAAGATAGACATGGCGTTCCTCTCGAACCTGAACGAAGTTTCCCGCATCATTATCAGTTCGATGGTGCGCATGGCGAAGTGCCTGGGCCTGAAGACGCTGGCAGAGGGTGTCGAGACGCAGGAGCAGATGGATTTCCTGAAGGAAATCGGCTGCGAGAAGGCGCAGGGCTACTACTATGGCAAGCCGCAACCCCTTGCCGATACCATGAAGCACATGGAAACAACGGGAATACTGGCCGAGAATCGGGAAATGCGCGGTGTTTTCTCGAAATTGGGAGCACTCGACTACCTGGTGGAAGCGCCCATGTCGATAATGACCTACGAAAACGGGGTGTTCAAGTTCCTGTTTGCGAACCGGCAGTATGAGGAACAGCTCCGGAGCCTCGGGTTTACGAGCAGGAAGGACGTAGAAGATGCCTCGAACAATCCCCAGAATCCGGTGTACTACACGCTGCGCGAAGGGGAGAGAATGGCCTACATGTCGCCATGCGAAATGACGTATGCGACTCACGGGGTCTATGTATTCGTGAGGGGGAGCCTGGTTGCCGATATCAACGGCTGCCACATATACAACCTGATGCTGCGCAATACGCACGTGAGCGCCTACGACGGATCGTCTAGCCAGAAGCGGGCGCTCCTTCCGTCGAGAATGAAGACCATCCTGCTTGCCGACAGCAATCCGCAGAACAGGGCCTTCCTCGAGAGCGTCTTGCGGGCGGATTACAACATGCTTCTCGCCAAGGATGGGGAGCAGGCGCACGACCTGTTGCTGGAACACAGGAACAACATTTCGCTTGTATTGCTCGATGCGAGCCTCCCGAAGATGGACGGGTTCAAGCTTATCCAGGAATTTCAGGGGAGTGGGCGCGACATGCAGATACCCTTTGTCGTGATGACGGATAACCTGGAACTTGCGAAGGAAAGCATCCGCCTGGGCGCATACCAGTTTATCCTCAAGCCTATTACAGACAAGGGAATGATAAAGGCGAAGATTTCGGGCGCAATCAAGAATGCGGAAGTGTTGCACCAGGTGGCGTTGAACTACATGGAATACGTTCCCGGAGGTGTCATTCTTATCAATGTCATGACGGGCAAGATTCTTTACGTGAACGCCCGAGCGCTCGATATATTCGAATGCGAAAGTGCAGAACAGTTCCGTGATTTTGTTGGGGCGAATTTCAGAAATGCTATTTTGCCCGAGGATTATGCGAAAGTTGGCGAGGAACTTAAGGAACAGTTCCAGAAGGATAGCGGCCTGACAAAGCAAATCTCTTACCGCACGAAAACCGGCAAGGGAAACATCAAGCGCATATACCATGTGGGCCGCGTCTATAAGGATACGCCCTATGGCCACATATTCTCGGCGTTTGTCTCGGAAGACGATATCGCGATGAAGAATTACTTTACCCGTAAGGACGCCTTCGCGAAGTTCCTTGCGTCGGGCGAGGCGACTCACACGAAGTCGTACGATATGGGGTACAAGGGATTCCTATTCTGGAACCTGACGAAGAACTCCCCGGTGCTCCGGATGGACGGCGTATCGTATATCCCCAAGGAAATGGCCGAAACGTACACCTACGAAACGCACTACAGCTACCTGAGTTCCCTGATGCTGAAGAGCGAAGACAATGTACGCAACGCGATGGACTATACCCGCGAACGGCTGATTCTCGATTACTTGAACAAGTGCATGGTGCACCCGCTCGACATAAGCTACGACATAGACGGCTACCAGTTTACCATCCGTTCAACCTTCGACATGATGATGGACCCGGATTCGGGCGACATTATCCTGAAGCTCGTGAACGAATGCATAAAGACGACGAAGGGCGGGTAGGGCCGTTGGCTTCGGGTTTGCTAATTTTGGAAAAATGTTGTGCTGAAATAGTTCCAAATAAATTTGGAATAAAGGAAAAACCCCGGTTCATCACCGAGGTCCTTTAATTTCATGGATTGACGGCTTTGCCGTCCGTGGCTACGGCTCACCAATAAAAATATGCTAGCATATTTTTGCTGGATTCGCCTTGCACACTATTCTATCGGAGCTTCGCTCCTCCAGAATGACACCAGGGCGCGCGAACGCCCTGCCGTCAATTAAGCCTTCCTGTAGCTCTCCATCGCTTCCACGTTCACGCTCTTCACGAAGTTGTAGTGTTTGGCGACTTCGGCTTCGGCGATGTTCAGGTACACCTTCATGCTCTTTTCGAACAGTTCCGGTGCCTTGGTGGCGTCGCGGAGGAGCAACTGGCTCATCACGCAGTTGGCGGCGAGTTCGTACAAGTGACGGCTGCAGAGGTCGGTGAACTCGTTGTTGTTCGCGGCCTTCACAGTTTCGATAGCTTCGTTGAACTTCGCGTCCATGGCCTTAGCGCGGGCCTTGAGGCTCTCGTATTCGGCGGCCACTTCGCCCGCTTCCAGTTCCTCGAGCATCTGGCTGTAGGTGCCGGTGGTGATGTGCGGGAGGGCGGCAACCGTCTGCAGCTGCGTCGTGCCTTCGTAAATGGAGGTGATGCGTGCATCGCGGTAGAGGCGCTGGCAAGCGTATTCGAGCATGTAGCCGGAACCGCCGTGCACCTGGATGCTGTCGTAGGCGTTCAAGTTGGCGTATTCGGAGTTCATACCCTTCGCAAGCGGCGTGCAAGCACTGGCGAGCTTCTGGTAGAGCTTGAGTTCTGCCTTCTCCTCGTCGGTGAGCTTGCGGGTGCGCTCGATGTCCTCGAGGCCCTTGTAGATATCTACATAGCGGGCTGTCTGGTACAGGAGTGCGCGGCCAGCATCGAGGCGTGCCTTGATGTTGGAAATCATCTCGTAGACGGCCGGGAAGTTCACGATGGCCTGGCCGAATTGCTTGCGGTCCTTGGCGTAGGCGAGAGCTTCGTTGTATGCCATCTGGCTGATACCCACGGACTGAGCGGCAATGCCGAGGCGGGCACCGTTCATGAGGGCCATCACGTACTTGATGAGACCGAACTTGCGGCGGCCGCAGAGTTCCGCCTTCGCGTTCTTATAGACAAGTTCGCAGGTCGGGCTTCCGTGGATGCCGAGCTTGTTCTCGATACGGCGCACGTTCACGCCGCCGTCGCGCTTGTCGTAGATGAACATCGAAAGGCCGCGACCGTCGTGGGTGCCTTCTTCGGAGCGGGCGAGCACCAGGTGGATGTCGCTGTCGCCGTTGGTGATGAAGCGCTTCACGCCGTTCAGGTACCAGCACTTGTCGGCTTCGCTGTAGGTGGCCTTGAGCATCACGCGCTGCAGGTCGGAACCGGCATCGGGTTCGGTCAAGTCCATCGACATCGTCTCGCCGGCGCACACGCGCGGGATAAAGCGGGAACGCTGGTCCTCGTCGCCGAATTCATACAAGGTCTCGATGCAGTCCTGCAACGACCAGATGTTCTCGAAACCGGCGTCCGCAGAGGCAATCATTTCGTTGATGGCCGTGTAGGCGGTAATCGGGAAGTTGAGACCGCCGAAGCGGCGCGGCATGGTCACGCCATTGAGGCCAGCCTTGCGGGTGGCTTCCAGGTTCTCGTAGGTCTTGCTTGCGTAGCGCACGCGGCCGTCTTCGCAGTGGGGGCCTTCGGCGTCCACGTCTTCGGAGTTCGGGAAGATGGTGTTCGCGGTGATGTCGCCTGCGACTTCGAGCACGCGGTTGTAGCTGTCTATCGCGTCGGCGTAGTCTTCCGGCGCGTAGTCAAAGCTGTCCTTGTCGGCGTAGCCGTTTTCCTTGAGCTCCACGATGCGCTGCATCAAAGGAGAACTTTCAAGGTTGAACTTAATCTCTGGATGGTCTGTGTAAAAATTCGCCATAACGCCTACTTGTTGTTTGCCTTGTAATACTTGATCATCTTCGGGATGACCTCTTCGACGGTGCCGTTGATCACGTAGTCAGCGATAGCGTTGATCGGGGCGTCGGGGTCGGAGTTCACGGAGATGATGATTCCTGAATCCTGCATGCCGGCGAGGTGCTGAATCTGGCCGGAGATACCGCAGGCGATATACACCTTCGGGCGTACGGTCACGCCGGTCTGGCCAATCTGGCGGTCATGATCGGCAAAGCCCGCGTCGATAGCGGCACGGCTTGCGCCCACTTCGGCGTGGAGTTCCTTCGCCAGTTCGAACAGCATGTCGAAGTTTTCCTTGGAGCCCATGCCGTAACCACCGGCCACCACGATGGGTGCGCCCTTGAGGTTGTGCTTGGCCTTTTCCACATGGCGTTCGAGCACCTTGACCACGTATTCCGTTTCCGGCACGTACTTGGCCACGTCGTGCTTGATGACTTCGCCCTTGTAGTTCGGGTCCACGATTTCCTTCTTCATCACGCCTTCGCGCACCGTCGCCATCTGCGGGCGGTGCTCCGGGTTCACAATCGTTGCGACGATGTTGCCGCCGAATGCCGGGCGAATCTGGCAGAGCTGGTTTTCGTAGAACTTCTTCACGCCGCCGATGCTCATTTCGAAGCTGTCGATTTCGAGTTCGGTACAGTCGGCGGTAAGGCCGCTGTGCATGGCGCTAGAAATGCGCGGGCCGAGGTCACGGCCAATCACCGTTGCACCGAGCAGGCAAATCTGCGGCTGCTCTTCCTTGAAGAGGTTCACCACGAGCGATGCGTGCGGGTTGGTGGTGTAGGGGAAGAGCCCTTCGGCGTCGAACACATGGACCTTGTCCACACCGTAGGGGAACACCTGCTTTTCAATTCCGTCGAGGCCCTTGCCTGCGCAGATGCATTCGAGCTGAACGCCGAGCGTGTTGGCGAGCTTGCGGCCCTTGGACAAAAGTTCGAGGGAAACATCGACAACGGTCGTGCCCTCAATTTCGCAATATACAAATACGTTATTCATAGGCTAGCCAATAATCTTCCCGTCTAAAAGTTCCTTGATAAGTCCTTCGACGTCGGCGTCGCTTGCGGTGAGCGTGCGGCTTTCCTTCGCCTTGAACACGATGTTCTTGACAGCCTTCACGTTCGTCGGCGAACCGGCCTTACCGATCTGGGCAGGGTCTGCGTCGATGTCGGCGGCACCCCACTGCGGAATGTTCAGGTAGGGCTTCTTCGCGATGAGGGCTTCATACTTTTCGGCATCTTCCGGCTTGCGTTCGGCAACCACAGTCGCGTTCTTGAACTTCATGAGGCGCTTCGCGTTGCGCGGACGGCACGGGGCCGCACTTCCGTTCACGGTCACGACCAGCGGGAGCGGTGCTTCCACCGTTTCCACACCACCGTCGATGTGGCGGCGGATCACGACCTTGCGGGCCTTCTCGTCGAGACTCAAAATTTCTTCGGCGTAGGTCACCTGGGTGAGGCCCAGCTTTTCTGCAATCTGCGGACCGACCTGTGCGGTATCGCCGTCGATAGCCTGGCGGCCACCGAGAATGATGTCGTAGTCGCCAATCTTCTTGACGGCCTGGGCGAGCGTGTAGCTCGTAGCGAGCGTGTCAGCACCACCGAGCGGGCGGTCCGTCACCACGAAACCCTCGTCGGCACCGCGGTACAGAGCTTCGCGGACGACTTCGGCAGACTTCGGGAGACCCATCGTCAGCACAGAGATGGTGGAACCCGGGAACTGGTCCTTCAAACGAAGGGCTTGCTCCAGGGCGTTCAGGTCTTCGGGGTTGAAGACCGCGGGCAATGCGGCACGATTGATGGTTCCCTGCTCCGTCATGGCATCGGGGCCCACGTTTCGTGTATCAGGTACTTGCTTAGCAAGCACAACGATTTTAAGACTCATTATATCCTTATAGTGTTGAATTTACGTTTTATGTTTTGCTGTGTACAAGATAGAAATTATCGGGTGCCTCGCCCCGACCTCCAGTAGAGGTCTTTCCCACGTCATCTCCGCATAAGAAAATTGACGTTTTTTTTGTAATAAAATCGCTGACCGGCGTTTTTGTCCCCCGTTTCGACCTATTGCGCCAAAATACCTGTCGGGCGTATATTTGTGGCATGAATGCCCGCCTGTCAATGAATGAATTTACATCTTGCACACTTAAACTTGAAAATAAGTGTGTGAGTTGTGTTTACTTTTTACACGAAAAGATGTATATTTTCGTTATAAAAGTAAACTTTCGCGGGGGTAGTATCATGAAAAAAGCAATTTTAGATGCGGCAAAAAGGAACGGAGATATGTTGACTACGGCGCAGGCCGTTCGTTATGGAATCTCAAAGACCATGCTTGCTAAATACGTTGAGCAAAATAAACTAATCCGTGTTAGGCACGGCCTGTATGCCTTGCCAGACTCAATTATTGACGATGTGTTTGCGTTGCACTTGCAAAATCCGAATATAGTTTTTTCGCATGAAAGTGCTCTTTTTTTGAACGGCCTTGCCGAAAGGACTCCTTTCAAACAATCGGTGACTGTTCCGTCCAATAGGGTTCTTCCAAAACCCGTCAAGGAACAGTGCTCATGCTTTTACATCCGGCCAATTTATTTCAAATTAGGCCTAACCCGTCGCAAAACGACGTTCGGAAACGATGTCCCCTGTTATGATGCCGAACGGACAGTTTGCGATATTGTTCGGAGCCGTCGACGCATCGACGAAGAAACGGTTGTTGCCGCTATAAAAAACTATGCGCGTTCCGTTCAGAAAGATTTGTTTAAACTCTACGAATATTCAACCACAATGTCTATTTATCCGACAATAAAACAGTACATGGAGGTGCTTATTTGAAACAACGTACTCCGAATGCGACTCGGCTTAAGGCTAAAATAAATGCTTATGCAAAATACAATGCAATTTCTGCGCAAGTTGTTATGCAGAATTTTATGTTTGAACGACTTGCCGAAAGAATCGCTCGCTCAAGATATGCATCAAACTTTGTAATCAAAGGTGGTTTGCTTTTATCCTTAATTCTTGGTTTGGATAAACGTACAACGATGGATATCGATACGACAATCGTCAACTATCCGATGTCCTATGATAAAATTATTGAAGCGATGCAGGAAATTATAAAGATTGATTTGAATGATTGTGTTACGTTTGAAATTGTATCTTCGGATGCTATAAGAAAAGATGATGCCTATGGTGGATATTGTTTGAGAATGAATGCTTTTTTTGAATCTGTAGTGACGCCTCTTTTTATTGATATTACGACAGGCGATTCAATTGTTCCGGCGCCAGCAATATTTGGATATAGAAAAATTTTTTCTGATGAACTTTTCCTTGTGTATTCTTACCCCATTGAAACGGTGCTGGCTGAAAAGCTGGAAACCATCGTGACGAGGGGCGCGTTCAATACACGCCCGCGCGATTACTATGATGTTCACATGCTGACAAAGTCTGTTGGGTTTGATGTCGAAACGTTGAAGCGCGCCTTGCTTGCTACCTCGAAACACCGCCAAACGATGGATATTGTGACGCAGGAATATGCTCAGCGTTTGAATGTTATCTCACAAAGCGACAATGTTCGCCGCTTATGGGAAAAGTATTGCAAAACATTTAATTATGCCAAGGGGATTCCGTTTGAAACGGTCGTGGGATCGGTGCGGAACCTGCTCAATAGCGTCCTGGCATAGCGATTTCTATTTTGCCACTTCCACGTAAACGCCCTTGGGCAGGTCGGGGAGGGTGCCGTTGGCGTTGCGCACCCCTACGGGCTGGCCGAGCACGTTGAATATCCTGTTCCCGGGCTTGCCGTGGCGAGCCTTCTCTATATTGCGGATGATGGTGGTGCCGCCTTCGATTGTCACCTTGATTTCGAAGGTGACCTGCTTGCTCCCGTAAACGAGAGCCTGCCTTACGGTGAAGGTGTCCCCGCCCTTGACCTTGTTCGGCATGTGGCCGATTTTCGTGGTCATGGTCGAAAGGTCTATGTTGGAGAATACGATGCTCGTGCCGTTCGGGTCCCAGGTCGCGATTTTGCCGCCATTGTCGAACCAGTGGCCGGTGCCTTCGCCGGTCGTTTGGCTGTTGAGCGTTCCGTCGGGTTCCACTCCGTAGAATTCTACTTTGTCTTCAATTTCGGTTCGCTTGATTCCGAAGATGCTCGCAACTTCATTGCCGTTCAGGTCGAGCGTTACGGGCGCATAGCTGTCACTTATCGGGAGCGTCGTTTCGAGCGCGATTTTCTGGACGGTGATTTCGACAGAACTGCTGGATGCAGGCTCCGACGAACTGGACGAAGGCTCGGAGCAGTTCTCGCCGATGCAGAACGTGAGCGTCTCTCCGGGCGTCCCGATGTCGGTGATTTTCAATCCCGTCTTGGAACCGTTATACCAGCGGATAGCGGGGTAGGCGTCATCTGAAAATTCCGCGTAGGTTCCGCTCTTGAAGAACGTGTTGGCGGTGCTGCCCGGGCTTGGCCACTGGTCGCCGGGATTGTCGCTCGATTTTCCTGCAGCGCTGGCATGCACGATTCGGAGTCCGATTTTGTCTGCAGCGGAATTGCCTTCAATCGAAAAGTCGTAATGCTGCATCAAGAGCCCGCTCCCAGCGAGTACCTTGTTGCGGCCCGTGTTGCGTACGTAAGACCAAACTAAACCTTCCTGGTTCGGCCTTGCGGGGTTCTTGTAGCGGTAGCAGAATTCGCCAGGCCTGGAAACTTCAAGGCTTGTTACGTTGTTTACATCGTCGCTCGTGATGTCCACGAACGGAATCCAGCCCTGGTCCGCACGGTAGAAGTCGTTTATCGCCACCGGGTTCAGGTCGTTCGCGCGGTTACCCATGGTACAGTAGTCGCCGTACCAGTAGAGGTCCGGCCAGCCGAAAATCATGTGCCCGCTTTCGTGCACGAATACGTAAATGGAGAACTTGCCGGGCATGTCCGTCATCTGGTGGTGCGTGAGCTTTACGCCGTCGCGCCTTTCGTTGGACCATCCGGAATGCGGCCACAGGCCCTGCCCCCATGTCTGTCCGGGGCCTGCGTACACGATGTTTATGGCTTCGGTGGTGCCGTCCTTGTCGTTGTCGTAGCGTGAAAAATCTACCTGGGGGTCGAAATACTCAAAGACTTCTTTCATGAGCGAATCGGAACCCGAGTATCCTTGCAAACCTTCGTACCATGATTTAGGGTGCTTTGCGCGGTACCAGCCGTAGACTTCGTTCGTGAGGTCCAGTTGTCCGTTCGAAACGTCGAGGTAGTAGTCGCGCACGGAACCGTTGCAACCGTCCCTGTTGAAGCCTTCCTTGTTCAGCCATTCCTCGACTTCGTCCACTGTAACGGGGGCGGGCTTGTCCGAGAAATCGACGAGGAGCGTGAGACTGTAGATTTTGCCCTTGGGGGCGGCGTAGTGGCTCTTGGTCGTGACCGCGGTCGTTTTCATGAGGGTGCGGTTGTTGAACGTGGGCATGGCCTCGGCGGGCCATGCCTGGACGCGCTTCCCCTGGTACACGATGTCGGCGAACGCCATCGCGGGTAGCATCAGTGCGATAAGACCAAAAAACGGAATCCTGTTTTTCATAAACATCCCTCTGCGAGAATCATACACCCGGTGTTAATATATTCTTTTTTGGGACGAAGCGGTTGCCTGTAGCAAAGAATCCGTGTTAAAGACGTGTAATAATTTGTTGTTTGTTTTTCCTCCCCGCATTTTATTACATTTTCGGATATGAAATTCAAACGCATTCTCTTGAAACTCAGTGGCGAAGCCCTCGCAGGCGAAAAGGGCCACGGTATCGACAATACTATTCTCTTCGACATGGCATCCGAAATTGCCTCCATCGTCAAGCAGGGCGTGCAGGTCGCGCTCGTGATTGGCGGTGGCAACCTTGTCCGCGGCATTTCTGCATCTGCAGGCGGCATGAACCGCGCCCAGGGCGATGCCATGGGCATGCTCGGCACCGTGATGAACGGCCTCGCCATGCAGGACGCCCTCGACAAGCAGGGAATCGACTCGGTGGTGATGTCCGCCATCCGCATGGAACCGGTCTGCGAATTCTTCGACCGCCGCAAGGCTTTGAAGCTCCTTTCCGCGGGCTCCGTCGTCATCTTCTCTGCAGGCACGGGCAACCCGTTCTTTACTACCGACAGCTGCGCCGCTCTCCGCGCCATCGAAAGCGAATGCGACGTCATCATGAAGGCCACCAAGGTCGACGGCATCTACACCGCAGACCCGGTCAAGGACCCGACCGCGACCCGCTTCGACGACATCAGCTACAAGGAAGTCATTTCCCGCGGCCTCAAGGTCATGGATACCGCAGCCGTCGCCCTCTGCATGGAAAACAACATGCCCATCTTCGTGTTCAAGATGGAAAAGGGCAATTTGACCCGCGCGGCCATCGAAGGCGACCTCGGCACGCTGGTCCACTGCTAGGGATTTTTACTTATATTTAACTACGGAAACAAACCATCAACTCTTAACTAACTAGTGACTAATGACTAGTGACTAGGAACGAACTATGGCAGACTATACCGAAAAAATGGACAAGGCCATCGAGGCCACCGAACGTGAATTTGCGAAGGTCCGCGCCGGCAAGGCGACCCCTGCAATCCTGAACGACGTGCGCGTTGACTACTACGGAACCCCGACCCCGATTTCGCAGGTGGCCAAGGTCTCTGTGCCCGAACCGCGCATGCTTCTCGTGACCCCGTGGGAAAAGACCATGGTGGACCCGATTGACAAGGCTATCCTCGCCGCGAACATCGGCCTTACCCCGATGAAGGACGGCAACTGCATCCGCGTGTCGCTCCCCATCCTCACTACGGAACGTCGCCAGGAACTTGCGAAGATCGTGCGCAAGCATGCCGAAGAAGGCCGCGTGGCAATCCGCAACATCCGCCGCGATGCGAACGACGCCATCAAGAAGAACAAGGACCTGCCCGAAGACGAAGTCAAGAAGCAGCAGGACGAAATCCAGAAGGCGACCGACAAGGCTATCGCGCAGATTGACGCGCTTCTCGCCGAGAAGGAAGCGGACATCCTCAAGGTGTAGTCCGGGGCGGCCGTGGCGAACCAGCTCAGACATGTTGCGATTATCATGGACGGCAATGGGCGTTGGGCCCGTAGCCGCGGGCTAGAACGTTTTCTCGGGCACCGCAAGGGCACGCAGGCCACCATCGACGCGGTGGAAGTCGGCGTGAACCTGAAACTCGAGCACATGACCCTCTACGTTTTCAGTTCCGAGAACTGGGGCAGGCCCAGCAAGGAAGTGGATTACCTGATGAACCTCCTCATCGAGATGGTGGTGAAGGAAATCCCCGACCTCATGGAGAAGAACGTGAAGCTCAAGGTTATCGGGAACATGGAACGCCTGCCCGAAAAGCCGCGCGCATCGCTCCAGTCCGCCATCGACAAGACGGCGAACAATACCGGCATGCAGCTGAACCTCGCCATATCCTATGGTGGACGCCTGGAAATCGTGGATGCCGCGAAGGCTATCGCCACGCAGGTGCAGGCGGGTACGCTCAAGATCGAGGACATCGACGAGAACGTGTTCGCGAAGAATTTGTATTTGAAGGGCGCGCCCGATCCGGACCTGGTTATCCGTACCGGTGGCGAGTTCAGGCTTTCGAACTACCTGCTCTGGCAGGCCGCCTACAGCGAGTTCTACGTGACGGACACGCTGTGGCCCGACTTTACCAAGGAAGAGTTCCTGAAGGCCGTTGAGTTTTTCAAAACCCGCGAAAGAAGGTTTGGGAAGGTGTTGCATGAGTAACTTGGCTCAGCGTTTGTTGACGGCGTTTATCGCCATTCCTATAGTGTTCGTGTTGCTGTGGTTCTGCGACTACAGCCGTATTGGCCTCATGTGCTTCCTTGCGGGCGTGGGCGCCTGGGAATGGGCAGGCATGGTCTCCAAGATGTACAAGGGCCCCGACATGCGCTACCTCTCGTTTGCGGCAAGCTTTGCCCTCACGCTAGCCTGGGCGCTCGCCTCGGGCGGGTTCTTCGGGCTGACCGCCGTGCCTTACGTTGTCGGGATGACGGCGATGATTGTGTTTGGCCTGTATATCGCCATCGCTTACGCGAAGGTCGAAATCGATCACATGTTCCCCTGGATGGTGATGCACCTTGCGGCCCCGCTCTACCTCGGACTTTGGGGTGGTATCAACGTGCAGATGATGGGCAACGGACAGGGTCTCGAACACTGCTATCCGTTTATCCTCGTGATGACCTCCGTGTGGCTGTGCGATACGGTCGCGTATTTCTTCGGAAAGTTTGCTGCGGGCAAGGGTCCCTTCGGACGCCATCCGTTCGCTCCGAACATCAGTCCCAAGAAGACTTGGGAAGGCTCCATTGCCGGTTCTGTCGCAACTATCGCGTGGGTCGCCTACTGGGCCAAGTGCAGTTCCGCCCTTGCGGTTTTCGACGTGCGGCTCGACTGGACGCTCGCGGTCGTGCTTGGACTCCTGATTACTGTCGCGGGCCAGGCGGGTGACCTCCTGATGAGCGCCCTCAAGCGCTGGAGCGGCACCAAGGATTCGGGCAACCTGTTCGTGGGGCACGGCGGCGTGCTCGACCGCTGCGATTCGTTCTACCTCGCGGCCCCGATGCTCGTGCTGCTGATGGATTTCTTCAAGAATATTGCCTAAAAGTCAAGGAAGAAAAATGAAAAAGTTTCTCGTTTTTGCCTTCGCCGCTGCTATGACTCTCGCTGCTTGTGGTGATGATGATTCCAATCCGACTTCCGGGGAAAGCAATCCCGCTACGGATAACGGTGGCAAGAAGGATGACGGCAAACTGGATGCGGGCTGCAACTTCGCAAAAGAAGATAATGTTTGGAAGTACAAGTATTCAACTTGGGAATACATCGACGAATATACCTGGGTTGACGAGACGACGGTCGATTACAAGGCATATACGAAAGCGTACCACATGGAAGACGACGACACGACCTATACGGGCGTGAACCGCGACGAGTTCTTCGAAAAGGTTATGGAAGATTGCCTGTTCTACCAGAACATGGACAACTAGCGCTTTATTCCGTGTTCCGCCATGTAGATGGCGAGATAGTCGATAACTCCTGAATCTGCCCCCTTCACGGGAACATACCGCAGGTTGTTCTGCGAGTCGATGATGACTGCGAGACCTGCGATGTAGTTTATCCAGTGATAGTCCTCGTGGTACTTGAGGGCGACCTTCCCTCCGGAACCGAACACGGCCAGGGGCATTACGAATATATCGTGCGATACCATGATGCTCACGCGCTTCCACTTGGGCAAGTTCTTGAGGATTACTTTCTCCATGAATTCCTGGGCGCGGGGCTCAAGTTCGTAGAGTGCGTCGGGGTAGGGTTCTCCGTATGCCCAGTGGGCCATGAGCTCGACGGAACTTCCCTGCATGCCGAGCTTTGAGGCGTATTGAGCGAGCGAGTCCGCAGAAATTTTCAGGAACCAGTTGCCGGTAATGTCGTAGTTCGTGATGAGCTTCGGGAGGTTCGCTTCTCCGCGCCCCTTTGATATGTTGTTCGCAGTCTCGTTCGTGCGCACGAATCCCGAGGTGATGTAGCTGAATTCCTCGTCGCTCTTGAGTGTTGCTCCCAAATCCTGTGCCATCTTCACGCCGTTTGCGGTGAGTTCCGTCTCGATGGTCACGGCGTCTTCGCGTTCGGAATGGCGTATGATGAAAACCGCCTTCTCGCTAGGCGCTAGACTCCTGTAGACATCGGCGACCGTCGCGAAGCCGTCCTTGTCGAGCGCGATTTCCGTTACTGCGGGCGCGGAACCGGAGGATTCTGCGGAACTCGAAGATTCCGGAAAGGGTTCCACCGAAGAGGAGGACTCTGCCGGAGAGGCGTGCGGCGGGTCGTATTGCCCGCTGGAAAAGCGAGCCGGAAGGGCCGATGAGGATGTGGTGGCTACAGGCCCTTCCGGTGAATCTTGCGCAGATGACCCCCCAAACAATTTATCGGAGTCAGAAATGTCAAGGCCGTCTGCGCTCGATTCAATTTCGGTTGACTGCGTGTCGGTTGACGACGTGCCCGAATCGTTGCAGGCAACGAATGCGCCTGCAGTGAAGATGGCGAGAGTGAAGGCGCGCATCATGAACCCCACTGGTATTCGCCCGCCTCGTACACCGGGTTTTCACCGTTGAAGCCGCGCGGGCGCTTGATCTTGTCGTCGAATACAGTCTTGTTGAAAATGCGGAAGTCCCCGCGTTCGTAGCTCTGGAACGAGATATGGCAGAATATGGGCCCTGCCGGCATGTACTCGCTGTAGCTCATGGTGCGTTCGCCCGCGGTGTAGAGGTAGTTGAAGTACTTGCCGTTCAGGACGATGTGGAGCCCGATGTTCCCTACGGTGAACCAGCGCCCCTTCGCGAGGATGTTCTCGTGATGCGTGTCGTCGTAGTCCATTACCACGAATTCGGCGTCACCGTTTTTATCGAGATGGAAACGGTACTTGTGGTTGCCCCCGCAGCAGCGGCCGTCGAAGAACCAGGTGTATCCGCTTGCGGCGGCGATGCGCGGGTCGCGCACGCTCGTGTCGGGGTGGGCGAGCTGCTCGTCGGTCACGAGGCGCTCGGGTTCCACCGCGGCAATTAGCTGTGCAAGCGTTTTCGGGTTGCTTGCGGAAGTGAGCGTGACCTTGTTTTTCGCCTCGCTCATGGAGCGGCGATACAGGCGGTACGGAATTCCGTCGTCGCTGATCATCGTCATTTCGTCCTGGCTAAAGATGTAGTAAGCGTATGTCTTGGTGCCGCTCCGTGTGACCACGTTAAAACTGCGGTTGTTGAGCGTGTACCACTGCCCCGACACGTTCGGGAATCCCGAAACCGCCGCGTTGCCGTCTTCGGCGATGACTACGGTGTAGTCGTCGCTTATCCATGCCTCGTCGGCCGCGGTAATCAGGCGGCAGTCGCGGTTCTTGTCGCCCTGGCAGGCGGCGGCCGAAGGGTTCGCCGCTTCGCAGGGGCTCACCATGCCCGGCGGGAGTTCCGCCGACATGCCGATACGGAATCCCATGTCGGCGGCGCCATCGCGGCTGCGGATGGCGCGACGGCTCACCCGCGCGAATTCCGCCGGTTCGCCGTAACTCCCGCCGCGGCGCGTCTTGTTCCCGCTACCCGTGAGTTGCACCGGATTCACCTTTTCGCCCGCGGTATAGCCCACGAGCCAGTCGTAGACCCATTCCCACGAGTTCCCGCTCATGTCGTAGAGCCCGAGCTTGTTCGGCTTCTTGGTCGCCACGTCGTGCGCCTTGCCGCCGCTGTTCTCGGAATACCATGCCACGTCATCGACGCTGTTGCTGCCCGAAAACTTGAAGTTGTCTGCAACGCCGTCCTTGCCGCCACGTGCCGCGAATTCCCATTCGGCATCGGTCAGCAGGCGGTACTGGTGGCCCGAAAGTTGCCCGAGCTTGCAGGCGAAACTGTTCGCGTCGAACCAGCTTACGCCGATTTTGGGAGCTTTGTCCGATTCCCAGGCGTTTTTCTTGCCGCCCATCACTGCGTTCCATTGCCCGATGGTGACTTCGGTATTCGCGATGTGGTAGGCATCTACCGTTACTTTGTGCGCAGGCGTCTCGTAAATCTTGTCCTGCTCGGCGCAGTTGTCGCACCCGCGCGTGTACGTGCCACCCGCGACATACACCATGCTGAATACCGCGCCGTTTACGGTGTCGGCGAAGGTGGCCGGTGCCACGTAGGAGTATTCCGGACCCGCGCCGGTGCTGCTTGAACTGCCGGGCCCGAAACCGCCCGAACTGCCGGGAACGTTCCCGCTCGAGCCTGCAATGTTCGTGCTCGAGCTGGGCGCCGAGCCTGCGCTTGTCGGCTCCGCGCCCGATGAGGTCGCGGGCAGTTCTCCCGAAGAAACTGCGGGCATCCCTCCCGAAGACAGTTCGTCTCCCGGATAGTCGCCGGTATCGCCTGCAAATGAATTGGAAAAGAGTTCACCCTCTGGAACAGAAACGCCGTCGGAAGATTCCGAGCAGCTCCAGAACACCCCAGCGGCGATTATCGACGCCGCTAAAACACCCGAAAAGCGCATGCGCATAGCGCACCTCCTTCGAGTCCATAACCATTACCCGCTTTTAAAATAATCTAAAAATGCCGAATGCGTCTGTAAATTTTAGTAGATGTGTGGACAATTGCCGAATTTGCGCGAAAAGCCCGAATATTAATTTCTATTTTTTTGAAAAACAAAAGAGGCATTTTATGAAAAACGTCGTCCTTCTCGGTGCCACAGGCTCCATCGGTACGTCCAGCGTCGATGTCATCCTGCAACATTCCGACATTTTTAACTTGTATGCGGTCGCCGCGAACAGTAGCGTGCAGAAGGTTGCCGAAATCGTGCGCAAGTACAAAGTGGAACGCGTGTGCATGTTCGACCCGAACGCCGCGAAGGAACTCGAAGGGATTCTCGGCATGAAGGTACTCGCCGGCATGGATGGCCTGTGCGAACTCGCCGCCGACCCGAAGGCCGACATCATCATTAACGCGCTTATGGGTGCGGTGGGCTGCCTCCCGACCATTACCGCCATCGAGCACGGCAAGCACGTGGCCCTCGCGAACAAGGAAACGATGGTCATGGCGGGCCCCGTCATCTGGGACAAGCTTGCGGAAAACCCGAAGTCGTTTATCACTCCCATCGATTCCGAACACAGCGCCATCTTCCAATGCCTCGAAGGCGGCAAGCGCGAAAGCGAAGTGGAATTCCTCGAGATTACCGCTTCCGGCGGGCCTTTCCGCGAATGGCCTATCGAGAAGTTCGAAACCATCACGGTGGCCGACGCGCTCAATCACCCCGTGTGGAGCATGGGCAAGAAGATTACCATCGATTCCGCCTCCATGATGAACAAGGGCCTCGAAGTGCTCGAAGCGCACTTCCTGTTCCATATCCCGTACGAACAAATTAAGGTTGTCGTTCACCCGCAGTCCATGGTGCATTCGCTCGTGCAGTTCCGCGACGGCTCCCTGATGGCGCAACTCGGCGCTCCCGACATGCGCATCCCCATCCAGGTGGCGCTCACGTGGCCCGACCGCCTGCGTCTCGAAACAAAGCGCCTCGACCTGCCGACGCTTGCAAAACTCACGTTCTTTGAACCGGATTTCAAGAAGTTCCGTTGCCTTGCCCTCGCGTTCGAGGCGGGCCGCCGTGGCGGTATCGTGCCCTCCATGATGAACGCTGCAAACGAGGTGCTCGTTGACCGCTTCCTCAAGGGGAACCTCAAGTTCACCGATATCCCGAAATACGTGGAAATGGTGATGGAAAAGGCCCCCAATGTGACCGGCCACCTCACGCTTGACCAGGTTCTCGAAGCCGACGCCGAAGCCCGCAGGCTCACCGCTTCGCTGATAAAGTAATCAAGAGTGCGTTTAGGCCGGGTGTCTATTACGTGGTCACAAGGACTGCCGCGGGCAGGCGGGATGTGTCCCGGTTTGTGAAAAAGTAAAACACTTGATACAGTTTGATTTATAATTCTTTAATAGGCGGTCCTATACGGGCCGCCTTTCCTTATATTGTGTTCAGGTGTATGACAACTTTTCTTGCGCAAGAGAGGATGTTTTGAAAACGAATAGAATCAAGCTGGTCGTGCTTTCCGCGACCGTTGCCGCCGGTGTTTCGACGGCCTTTGCAGCCAATGCCTACATAAACCAGGTGGGTTACCGCCCTTCCGACCCCAAGCAGTTCTCGCTGGTGGGCGCCTCGGGCAATGTCGAAATCGTGAACGCGTCTGGCCAGACGGCCCTTTCCGTGACTCCGGGGGCAGCATCTTACTGGGATGCGAGCGGGCAGAATGTTCAGCTCGTGGATTTTTCCGAACTCAAGACCGCAGGCAAGTATTCCATCAAGGTGGGCGGACAGGTACTCCGCCAGGATTTGGTGGTCAAGGATAACACGTTCGAGGACGTGCTCAAGGCTGCCGCCAAGTGGTTCTACTACCAGCGCGCATCGATGGCTCTCGAGAGTCAGTATGCTGGCAAGTGGAGCCGTGCCGCGGGGCACACGAATTCTACGGTGGAACTCCATAACTCCGCCGGTTCGGGCTCTATCCAGTCTACCAAGGGCTGGTACGATGCGGGCGACTACGGCCGCTATATCGTGAACTCGGGCATTACCACCTACACGCTCCTCTCGCTTTACGAGCATTTCCCGAATTACTTCAAGAGCCTCAAGTGGAATATCCCTGCGGAGGGTAGCCTCCCGGACCTGCTTGCCGAAATCAAGTGGAACCTGGACTGGATGCTTACCATGCAGGCGAATGACGGCAGTGTGTACCACAAGCTTACGTCTCTCGGGTTCCCGGGCGACGTGATGCCTGCGCAGGACAACCTGAAGCTTTACGTTATCGGCAAGAGCGCCGAGGCCGCTTTTGACTTTGCGGGCGTGATGGCTGTTGCCGCCCGCGTGTACAAGCCGTTCGATTCGAACTACGCAAACAAGTGCCTGGAGGCGGCGAAGAAGGCCTATGCCTGGGGCTCGAACAACATGAACGTGCACTTCACGGCAAACCCGTCCGATGTGTCGACCGGTGCCTATGAAGGCAATAATGCGAGCGACGAGAAACTTTTCGCCGGCACGGAACTTGCCATTACGACAAACGACGGGTCGTACAAGCAGTCGGGTACCACGGAGTATATCTCCTACTGGGGCGACATGAAGGGAATTGCCACCTACGGCAAGGCGACTCACGCGTCTGTTTTTAGTGATGCGGGCGAGGCCAAGCAGAAAATCCTTTCAACCGCCGACGGATTCGTGAACCGCACTAAGTCCGGTTTTGGCGTGGTGATGGCGAAGGACGATTTTGTGTGGGGTTCAAACGCCGTGGCCTCCAATCAGGGGGTATGGCTCTTGCATGCCTACTACCTCACCGGCGACGAGAAGTATTATGCCGCAGCGCTCAAGGTGCTCGATTACCTGCTCGGCAAGAACCCGCTCGACATGTCTTTTGTGACGGGTTATGGCACCAAGTCTCCGATGATGCCGCACCACCGCCCGAGTACTTCGGATAACGTAACTGAACCTATTCCGGGAATGCTCGTGGGTGGCCCGCAGCCCGGTGGCGAGGATGTCGGCTCCGCTGCAGAATGGAAGTGCGCCGACTACAGGACAGGTCAGGCTGCGACCGCTTACACCGACCAGCGCTGCAGTTATGCAACGAACGAGGTCGCTATCAACTGGAATGCCCCGCTTGCCTACTTGGCGGGCGCTCTCGAGGCGATAAACGCGGGCTTCGCTCCCGACTTTGCCGCTGCAGGAGTCGCAAGGAAAAATGTGACGGCGCAGTCTTCGTCCAGTTCCGCCCCGCAGGGCTCTAGTTCTTCTAGCGCGGTGCCTGCTTCGAGTTCTTCGCAGTGGCAGCCGCCGCAGTCCAGCTCGTCGCAGTGGAACCCGTGGAATCCGGCCAGTTCCAGCGCGACTACCGCAATTCGCGAGGTTGTGCCTGCCGCAATGCAGGGCGATGCAACACCGCGCCTCCGCGTGAAGGATTTCAAGCTTGTCGTCGAGAAAAACGGCAAACGCTATGACCTCCGCGGCAACAGGCTGCACTAAACCATATTGTCATTGCGAGGGGCATCGCCCCGCGGCAATCTCCAACCCGCATTGTCATCCCCGACCTGGTCGGGGATCTTTGTTTTTTACTACATTGTCCTGTAATGGAATCCATTTTCTCCAACGTCGTGATGTTCATCCTGGGCCTCCTTGCGCTCAGTTTCCTCGTGACTATTCACGAGCTGGGCCACTTCCTGGTCGCCAAGTGGAATAACGTCAAGGTGAATACGTTCAGCGTCGGTTTCGGCAAGAAACTCATCCGTATCAAAAGGGGCGAGACGGAATACTGCATTTCGGCTATCCCGTTCGGTGGCTACGTGGCCATGGCGGGGGAAAATCCCGACACGCTCGAGGAGGGCGAAGTTCCCGACGAACGCGATTTCGTGGCGAAGTCCGTGGGTGCGCGCGCCGCGATTGCGTTTGCGGGGCCGTTCATCAACATCGTGTTCGCGTTTGCGCTCCTGATGGTCCTCTACATGGTGGGCGTGCAGGAACCTGCGACAAACGAGCTCATCGTGGGCTTTGTTGCGAAGGATTCTCCGGCGCTCGCCGCGGGCATACAGCCGGGCGATACCATTACCGAGATGAACGGCAAGCCCACGCAGGGCTGGGACGATTTCCGCGAGCAGATTGGCGTGAGCCTCGGGGCGAATGTCCCTCTCACGGTACATCGCGGTGGCGAACCGCTCACCATTACCGTCGTTCCCGAAGAACTCGTGATTCCCGCGCAGGATTCCACCGGTTCCGAAATCAAGATGGGCATTGGCGATATCGGTATCTACCCGCGCAACCGCGTCATCGTGCGCCTCCCGCCTGTTGAAGGTTCCGCCGCGGCTACGGCCGGCATCCAGCAGAACGACACGATTTTTGAAATCAACGGTGAACACATTTCTCGCTACGAAGAGGTGGTGCGCATCATCGACGGTAGCAAGGGCGAGACCGTGAATGTTACCGTCATCCGCGACGGTGATACGCTCACCAAGCCGCTCACCCCCGTCTATAACGAGGAATACAAGCGCTACATGGTCGGTATCCAGATGGGCTACGTGCTCTTCCGCGAAACGAAGATTGTGCGCCGCGGCCCTGTCGAAGCCTTTACGAAAACTTGCGCTACCAGCTGGAAAATGACCACCAGTATTTTCCGCTATTTCAAGCGCATGTTCCAGGGGCAGGTGAAGGTCGACGCGTTCTCCGGTCCGGTTTCTATCGTGGCTGTGATGGGTAACGTGTGGATGAGCGGCTTCCAGGAATTCCTGATGCTCCTTGCGCTCATCAGCATAAACCTGGGTGTAATGAACCTGCTCCCGCTTGCCATTACCGACGGAGGCCTGCTCATGTTCCTTGGAATCGAGAAGCTGCGCGGCAAGCCGCTTTCTACCAAGACGCAGAGCATTATCCAGAACGTCGCCGCCGCATTCTTCATCAGCTTCTTCGTGTTCATCACGATACTCGACTTCGGCAAGCTTTCGCTGTTCTTGAAATAAGGCGAACATGTCATCCTGAGCACGCGTGGCGTGCGAAGGATCTATTTTAGCCGTTTGACGTTGTAGAAATATATCCCCGCGATGACTGCAATCGTGATGACCCAGCTGACGGGGTAGACGACCATCAGCGAGGCGAACGAGTTGTATTTGGGGAACACGAAAATCACCCAGAGGATGCGGATACCGCAGACGCCTACCATGCAGGTGAGTGCCGGCGGCAGGGACTTGCCCATTCCAGAAAGCGCACCCGAAAATACGTCCAGAAAAACGTTGATGGCCAAGAGCCCCACCACCACGTACATGCGGATGGATGCGATTTCGATGATTTCGGTATTGGACGTGAACACGCTCAGCATGGGCCTTGCGAAAATGCAGCAGAGAGCGCTCAATACGATGGTGGTGGAGCAGCCGAGCAGGAGTGTCCAGCGGACCGTGCGGCGGCAGCGCTCCATGTTCTTTGCGCCGAAGTTCTGCCCCACGAAGGTCACGCAAGCCTGCGAAAAAGAACTCAGCCAGTAATACACCACGAATTCGTAGTTGAGCGCGATGGACGAGGCCGCCACTGTCGCAGAACCGAGGCTGTTGATGGCCGATTGCAGGCACACGTTGCTGAACGAGAATACGACACCGCGAAGCCCCGTCGGGAGCCCCACGCGCAAGATGCGGCTCAAGAAGAAGGGCGTCACGCGCAACTTCCAGAACTCCAGTTTGAAAGGCCCCACCTCGTGCAGGAGCATGTAGAACAAGGTAATCCCGCTGATGACGTTGGCGATGACTGTCGCAATCGCAACGCCCGATACACCCATGCCAAAGCCCGCTACAAGAATCAGGTTCAATGCCACATTGACGGCTCCCGCCACCATGAGCACGTAGAGTGGCCGCTTTGTATCGCCCTTGCTGCGCAGGATGGCGGCGATGAAATTGTAGATCATCACGAAGGGCATTCCGGCAAAGTAGATTTGCAGGTAAAGTACCGCCATGTCCAAAACATCTTCGGGCGTTGAAATCAGTTCGAGAATCGGCCTTGCAAAAAAGATTCCCACGAACGAAAGGAAAATCCCGCTGAAGAACGCCACCATCACCGACGTGTGGACGCTGCGGGTCACGGAGCGGTAGCTGCGTGCACCGATGGAGTTGGCCACCACCACGTTCGCGCCCACGGAAATCCCGACGAACAAGTTGATGAGCATATTGATGACGAACGTGTTCGCGCCCACGGCTGCCAACGCCTTGTCGCCCGCGAACTGCCCCACCACGGCGACATCTGCCAGGTTGAACATCTGCTGGAAAATGCTGCTCAGGGCGATAGGGATGGCAAACCTCAGGATTTTTCTCCCGAGGGGCCCGTTCAGCATATCGATGTTCGTCTTTGATGCCGCCATGCAGTACCTTGAAAACGGGCGTAAATTTAGTTTTTTAAATTGTGGGAACAGAAAGGACGGTGCTTCAATGAACTCTATCATCATCTACGGAAGCCGCTACGGCTCGACAAAGCGCTATGCTGAACGCCTCGCCGAAATCACGGGGCTCAAGGCTGTTTTCTTTAAAGATGTGAAAAGCGTTGCCGGCTATGACCGCATCGTCTATCTGGGCGCTCTTTGCGCAGGCGGTATCATGGGCCTCAAGAAAACGGTTTGCGGCCTCTCTGCAAGTCAGGAATTGCTTGTCGCGACTGTCGGTCTCGCCGACCCGACCGATGCCGAAAACGTCAACCACATCAGGGGCTGCCTCAAAAAGCAGGTTCCCGCATCGCATTACGATGAAAGTAAATTTTTCCACCTTCGCGGCGCCATCGATTACACCAAACTCGGTTTGAAACACAGAATTATGATGAAACTTTTGTATTCGAAGGTCACGAAAATCCCTGAAGCGGAGCGTAACGCCGAAGTCCGCGCCCTCATCGCCACCTACGGCAAGCAAGTGGACTTCGTGAATCTTGATACCCTGGAACCGATTGTCAAGGCGCTGTAAAAAACATAATAAACGCGAAAAAGTAAAAAAAGAAGAGTATAAAGAACAATCAGAAAAAAGAATTTCATAGTTTGATTCGCTTTTTTGATTTCTCTCTTTTGAATCCGAGATGACGATTTCCATCGGCATAGCATCCCCTAGGCATGGGGAAAACATTTCGAGTATTGAAAAATTCATGAACTTTTGCCACATTGGCAAAATAGTAGTTGAATCCGTCCTTGTTATACCCTTTGGCGGGTCCTGTAAAAAAATGTGTTCCATCAATAAATTTGCCATTTTTGTAGAGTTCTACGTAATAGGAGGGCCACTGCTTATCAAAACAAATACCGTCACAATATTCTGATTCATTAAAGACAACGGCGTCAGCAAACATCTCAAGGTCATTTTGCTTGTTTGAGGTGTATGCAACATAGGATGTTAACTTGGGATGCAATCTCCTTTTTCTTTTAAGACGGGGATCATCCTTAAGAGGAACTGGTGCGAAGTGTTCCGAAGATGAACTGATTGAATTGAATGTCTCGTTTTTTTTGAGGGGTAAAAGTGGGGTAGGTGCTTCTGGGTAGCACGAAATGACCGCCATGGAATCTGCTTGTGCAATGTTGTGAGCCAATGGGGATGAAGATGCTTTGGAATTTTCATCCCGAAGAGTCATTTTTATGGTTACAGATTTGATTTTGCCTCGTTCAAATCCAAAACAATTGTTCTGGTCGCACGAAAAAATAAAATCGTATATGTCATGGGTCATCTCCATAACTTCTGGTGTTGTTTGAAACCTTTGGGATGACAATTCCTGGGGTGACATAAAACTAGAACCGAAACTCATTTCAAAAACAGCATCTACGTTCATGTGTTGATTATGACTGGCGCTGTAACGGACATAGGATTTTAGGACCTCTTTTTTTAGAGAATCTGCAAAATGTGTCACAAGAATGCCGGGCAAGGCATTCCCCTCAATATCCAGAACTTGTATTTCATTCAATAGTGCGTAACGGCAAGAGAAACCGCAGTCTCCAGGCTGAGGGCGTAGATTTGCCTTGCATTGATAAGGCATTCGCTGGATATGTCTGGATTCAAAGAAATTACGGACTTTTAGGGAATCTGCAAAATGGTAAATATGATTGTTCTTTCTATACCCAGGCTTTGAACACGAGGCGTAAATTCGAATGGAATCTATAGGCAATCCATTTCTATACAGTTCCACATGGTACGAAACCCATTGTTTGTCGAAAGCGATACAAGAATTACACTCCTTTTCATCTTTTATGGTTAGTGCGTCTGTAAGTTCGTCAAAATCCCTCTTTAGGCGAGATTCAAAGACCGGTTCCGCAATCACATTAAGAGCTGTCTCAATTAATTGGGAAGTATCTTTCATTAGGCAAGAAAATACCGCCATGGAATCAGCGGCTGAAAGATGATCCGACAGCGATAAATCCTTGGACGGATCAAAATTCTTTCGGGCGACTTTTTTCTTGTCGAGATTATCACAGCCTACTAACAGCACAATGACTGCTACTATTAAAAGCTTATATACGTTCATTTAACTCTTAATTTAACTTTCTGTAGTGAAAAAAAACAATTTCCGATGGGCTGACGAAAAGAAAAATGTTTGCTGGCACCTACTTTTTATACGATTTGGCTTGACAGAGCCTGGGGAAATAGTACTTTTTGGGGTGTAATGAGCTAAAAAGTACTATTAAACCACCATGGAACCCCCAATTGATACTTTCTCTGCTCTTCAGCGCACTTCCTCGCCACACGGGTATTGTTTGAACCAATCGATTTTTTGTTCGCGGGTGTGGGGTGTGGCGCACAAACCTTCATGGACCTTGGGAGCCATATCGTCGGGGCTAAAGAGGTAATCGAATAGCGCCCACGTGCCGTAACCCACACCGAGTCCGGTCAGAGCGCCAATAATCCAATAGCCCGTAACAGAGGCTTCTGTTATAAAAGATGTCAATCCTAATATTGACACAGGTACCGACGCGATAAATGCTCGACTACTTGATTCCGTTTCTTCGCAATAATCTACGGAATCTATCGCTACAGGGTAAAATGCGGTCTCGTATTCCTGCATAAGCACTACTTGCTCCGTCTGCTTCGCATAACACACTCCCGTACTTGTCACCGCATGTACGGAGTCCGTAGGGTGGTAAATTTTCGAAGGCGATAGTGTAGAATCTGCGAGACTGAACCAGCGGCGTTTTATGGTGTGTAGGGAATCTAATTCTTTAGATGTAGCGGATTTTACGATGTTCTGGTTTTCTTCAAACTGTTTGTTCTTTACTTTCGTCCCGTCATTGCCACCTATACCTATAGAAGGCGTAATGCCCCAAATATCAAGAGTCGCCGTAAAACGGTTCCTGTTTTCATCCCAATCACGCCCATAACGCAATTCAAGAGAAACCTTTATGGACTTGAACTTGCGCGTCACATAAAATCCACCACCCGCTTCAGTATAGAACCTGGGACGGGGCCTGGGGAAAATGTCTCCACAAATCGTCATAAATCCTTCGCAGCCACTATTCACCTCGGTCGCATAAAATTCGCGTCCGTTCCTGGACAGGTGCTCCGTAAAGCCTATCGTCCACTCGTCGTTCAGCGGAATCTGTTCAATCGCCATGCCGCCGCCGGAAAGATGATTCAAGGAAAGGTTTTCGTCGGAATCGAATATCGGATTCACGAGCGTCCGCATGTCGCTCCAGGCGGTCAAGCCAAAATAGGGAGACACGAAGCCACCCTGCATAAACGGGGTGAACGTCTGCAAACCCCAGCCTAAGGAGAAGTAACCGCTACTAATGTAATTCGCAAGGGTTACGTCGCCCCACCATTCCTCGTGGCTATACAGCATGTAATCATAATCATCGTCACCGCTATCACGTTCACGACGGCCATTGTCCAAGTCTCCAAAATACATCGAAAGCCCACCACCACGGACAGCACCATCATGACCATAGCTATCCATGTATGGTGCGGCCGGAGGAGGCCGCATTATGGGACTGCACCCTGCAAGGATGACTCCAAGCAGCATCGCCATGTATTTTTGGTGTGTCTGAATAAGCCTAATCATCGTATCAAACTCAAGGACAAGGACCAGTAAAACATCGAGGACTTGTTCAAGCCCATTTCAACGGAAGCCAAAAAAGCACCATGATGATTCACCTTTCCAAGCAAGGGTATGTTGCTGTACCGCATGAAATCAAATCCATAATAACAGACCCAATCTTGGGCATGGATTTCTCCACGAGATTCTGGATTTTCTCCTCTACCATTATTTTTCCCCGTATAGATAGACTTGCCTGCACTCACCACATGCATCTGCCGCACGCCACCATGCAAACCAAAGCCAAGTCCATGATTATTCATGAACACCATGGAGCCGCCACCGACATTCAAGGAGCCCGTAAAGAGCTTTGACGAAACAGAATAATCCGAATAGCCGTCCTCATCCTCGCCGACATAAAAATCCCAGGACAATTCGTACGCAGCCCCCACATAGACAGGCCCTAGCCATTGGACAACCATGGGAGATATACCCAATTCCGTCAAGGGTGTATAATGAGCGTTCAAAAAGATTCCGCCCCCAAAGCCATTACCCGTCCAGTTTTCGGAGCCCTTGGTATTGTTAGTACGAGGCCAAATCAACCCAAGCAAACTTACGTCAAACCGGAAATCAAAGCCACTCAATTCCTCGTCTTTATCTTCGTTTTCTTTCAAGACCTCACAGGTGTCACAGGTTCCGTACAAAAAACTCAAGGAATATGAACGGGTAGTCCCAGGAGCAACTTGCTTCGCGAGCATCGCCTGCGGAGCAATGTTCGGAGCCCAGACAACGTCGTCAAAAGCGAAAGAAAAAGCCGCCATCACGAGACTTATTGCAATTGTAATCCTGAGGTTAAAAAATTGCTTCATTTGTTCCGGTACTCTCTAGATGCCATGCTAACTGGATGGAAAAATAAAAAAGGGGTCTATATGACAAAAAGGTACCTGAAAAACAGGTACTTTTTGATTATATGACATTTGGGTACCTGAAATCGTCCGCAAGCCTTTATCTACTTGG